>DAIRDI010000194.1:0-6225 GCA_036796235.1 Candidatus Competibacteraceae bacterium
GTCCGCCTGCGCGCCGAGATCATGGCGATCAACCCGCTCCCTTTTCGGCCTCAGACATGACCGATGGGGAAAAACCCCGCCTGATCGTGGTCGCCGGTCCCAACGGCTCCGGCAAAACCTCCATCACGCAGCAACTGCTGATGCACGAGTGGATGGATGGCTGCGTCTACGTCAATCCGGATTTTATCGCCCGTGATGAGTTCGGCGACTGGAACGCGCCGGACGCCGTCATCCAGGCGGCGCAACGGGCCGCCGAGATTCGCGAGCGCTGCCTGCGGGAAGGCAACAGTCTGGCCTTCGAAACGGTCCTGTCCGCGCCCGACAAGCTGAACTTCATCCAACGCGCCCAGAACGCCGGATTTTTTGTCCGGCTGTTTTTTGTCGGCACCGACGACCCCTCCATCAATGCCAAACGGGTCGCCATGCGGGTGATGGAAGGCGGACACGATGTTCCCATCCCCAAGATCATCGGCCGCTACACCAAGTCGCTGGCGTACTGCTCCGTCGTGGCCTGTCTGGCCGAGCGGACCTATGTATATGACAACTCCATCGATGACGACCGCGCCAGGTTGCTGTTTCGCGCTTCACGCGGCCGGGCGATCAAGATCTATGGCGAGATCAATCCGTGGGCCAGGGAAATCATGCAAAGATTGCTTCCCGTGCAAGCCGACGACGCACCGGCGGCTTCCTAGCAACTGAGCCAACCATTTCTGGTCCTCTTCCTTGGCCCGATCGGACACCACCGACTGCATCGATCCTTTTCTTCCCCGTGGAGGCCTCGTGATAGACACCGCGCTTTTCTTGACCGGCCTGACCAGCGCCGCTTTTGTCGCCACCCATCTGGGTCTGGCCAGCACCGCGCCGCGCGACCGACTGGTCGCCCGTTTGGGCGAAAAAGGCTTTCTGGGATTTTATTCGTTGCTGGCGTTGCTAACTCTGGGGGCGGCGATCATCGCCTACTCTTACGCCTCCCACCACGTCTATCTGTGGCTGCCCGGTCCAGGGACGCGCCACCTGCCCCTGTTGATCATGCCGCTGGTATTTATGCTGATCGCTGGCGGGGTACTGATTCCCAATCCCTCGGGCATCGGCATGACCGGCGCGCTCGACCGGTCGGAACCGGCCTCCGGAGTCTTGCGGATCACCCGCCATCCGGTGATGTGGGGCGTGGGGCTGTGGGCGCTGGTCCACATTCTGGCCAACGGCGATCTGGCGTCGCTGCTGTTCTTCGGCGCTTTCCTGCTGACCGCGCTGGGTGGCTCCTGGCATCTCGACCGGCGGATGGCAAAGGCCGAGGGCGAACGCTGGCAACATTTCGCCGCCGTCACCTCATTTCTCCCTTTCGCCGCGCTGCTGGCCGGGCGTCAGCGCTGGGCCTGGGCCGAATGGCGCTGGCCGGCGGTCTGGGGGCTGGGATTGTTCGTCCTGCTGTTTGGCCTGCATCCGTATCTGTTCGGGGTGCGGCCGTACTGAATTTGGAATTGCTGCATAAACGAAGGTATCGAGCCGCCGAAGAATCTTCATTCCACGGGCACCTTCACCACTGGGAGTCGTCACCGGCGTTTTCACCATGCAGGACGTCGCGGAACGCTTCAGGGTTCACTACTCGACCGTGAGCCGTGCGGTGACTTGGTTCGAGGAGAGCAAGCGAGTGAACCGGAAATCGGAGAGTGAGGAAAGATGCCGATGCAGGAGTTGGGGAAAAGCAACAAGCTGCCCAGCCCGAAAGGGGTCGCTCTGGCGATTATCGAGGCCTGCCGCCGGGACGATGTGGACATATCCGAGGTGGCCCGACTGGTGCAATCCGACCCCGCCATGTCGGGACGTGTGCTCCGCCTCGCCAATTCGGCGGCCCATGCGGGCCGTCCGCTCGTCTCGGTCCGCGAGGCCATCCTGCGGCTTGGCCTGGCCACGGTGCGTCAGGTCACCCTGGGCTTTTCCCTGGTGGACCAGCACCTGAACGGTCCCTGCAAGGAATTCGATTACCCGGCCTTCTGGTCACATTCACTGTTGATGGCCTTAACCGCACAGGAGCTTGCCACGCGGAGCCGTGTGGGGCAGCCCGACGAGCTTTTCGTTTGCGGCTTGCTGGCCCGTATCGGATGTCTCGGCCTGGCGACCATTTACCCCTCGGAGTACAGCCACGCGCTCCGTACAGCACGGCAGGATGGCGCGTCCCTGCTGGCTTTGGAGCGCCAGTTGCTGCACACCGATCACAACGAAGTGACAGCTCAGCTCCTCGGTCACTACGGTATTCCCCTGGCGCTCGCCGAGCCCGTCTGCTACCACGAGCGCCCGGGCGAGTCCGGGTTCACGGAGGGGTCGCGGCCGTACCAGTTGTTGCATCTGTTCTTCTTGGCGCGGCGGGTGGCGGATCTCGGTTTGGAGTCGCCGGCGCAGTGGAGTGCGCTGACCTCCGAATTGATGTTGCTCGGCGGCAAGATCGGTCTCGACGCTGGGGATCTCGGGGAGATGATCGATCGGATCGTCGCGGATTGGCGGGACTGGAGCACGCTGTTCAGGGTGCCGGTTCGCGATCTGCCGCCGTTCGAGAAGATAACGAAGGCTCCTGCGGACGCGCGTGACGATGATTCCAAGGCTTCTTCTCTGCGCGTGCTCCTGGTCGAGGACGAACCGACCAACCGGGTGTTGCTGGAGGGGATCCTTGCCCATCTGGGTCACCAGGCGCACTCGGCCGCCAACGGCAGGGAGGCGTTGGCGATGGCCCTGGACGTGCTTCCGCAAGTGGTCGTCACGGACTGGATCATGCCGGTGATGGACGGGATTGAGTTCTGCCGGGCCCTCCGTTCCACCGAGTGGGGCCAGACCATGTATGTGATCATGCTCACCGGCGTTGAGACCGATGAAAAGCTGATCGAGGCCTTCGAGGCCGGCGTGGATGATTACGTCACGAAGCCGATCAACGTGCGCGCCCTCAGAGCCCGCTTGAGAGCCGCAACCCATTATGTGAATCTCTTGGAGGCCTGGGAACGGGATCGGGCCCGACTGACGCAGTTTGCGGCGGAGCTCGCCGTAACCAACCGCAAACTGGAGCATAGCGCCCTGACCGACACGCTGACCCGCTTGCCCAATCGCCGTGCGGGGATGAAGACACTCGCCGCGGCATGGAGCGCCGCCGACCGCGGCGGACAGCCGCTGACCGTGATGGTGATCGATATCGATCGGTTCAAGAGCATCAACGACACGTACGGTCACGCGGTCGGCGACCAGGTGCTGATCGAGGTTTCGGCCGCGATTCGGCGCGCGGCGCGCACCGATGATCACGTGTCCCGCATGGGTGGCGAGGAGTTCCTGGTGGTCTGCAGGAATGCGGATTCGCAGCCCGTGCTGGTGGCGGCGGAACGGATGCGGCAGACCGTGCGCTCGCTGGAGATCCAGCACGGCGGGAAATCGATCGGTGTGACTGTCAGCATCGGTGTCGCGAGCCGGGAAACCGCCATCCCGGATGTCGACGCCTTGGTGATTGCCGCGGACCGGGCGCTCTATGCCGCAAAGGATGCGGGCCGTGACCGGGTCTGCATCACCACCGGCGGTCAGTCGATCTGCCCGTCGGACGGGCCGCAACTCTAGATCCCGCACCGCTTCGGAGCAGAGCGTTTCAGCTTTTTTGTTTCCGGCCGATACGGCATTCAGGCGAGACGTTCGTTCGGATCGACAAGGAGATACCCATGACACTGATTCGCTGGTTTTCGGGCTTGCTGTTTCTTGCCCTGGCAGCTTCTGCCTGGGGAGACACAGCCGATACCCCGAGGGAGTTGGTGTTCCTGACCTGGTCCGAGTATATGGATCCGGAACTCATCGAGCGCTTCGAGCAAAAGCATGCCGTGAAGGTCCGCATGGTGTATTTCGAGGGGGACGATCACCGCGATGAACTGTTGATCATCAGTGACGCGAAGGGTTATGACGTGATACTGGCCGACGCTGTCCATCTCCCCGCCTACGTGCGCCGCGGCTGGCTGGCGCCGTTGACCGAGCAGGAGGCGCCGAATTTGCGCCACGTTGACCCGTACTGGAAGAGGGCCTACGAGGGGACCCAGGACTACGCGGTGCCTGCTTTCTGGGGGACGTTCGGAATTGTGTATCGGGAAGATCTGGTCCCGGAGCCCATCGAATCCTGGAGGCAGCTCTTTGAGCCTCAGGACGCGTTGCGGGGAAAGATCGTGATGATCCGGCAGCAGCGGGATCTGATCGGCGTGGCCCTGAAGGCGCTCGGGTACTCGTTCAACAGCAATGACGCCGCCGAACTGGCCGAGGCCGAGCGTCTGCTGATGGAACAGAAGCCCTTCGTGGGTTGGTACGGTGATATCTGGCTTTCCGAGGAGAGCAGTCTGGTGACTGGAGAGTCGGCGATCGCAACGATCTACAACAGTGACGCCTTGATGCTCCAGGAACACGACGAGCGGATCCAGTTTGTTCTACCCAAGGAAGGCAGCTTCCTCTGGGTGGACTATCTTGCGGTTCTCGCCTCCTCGCCGAATCAGGATCTGGCGATGGCCTTTGTGGATTTTCTGAACGAGCCGGAGCATGCGGCCCAGTGGGCGGAGTATGTCTACGGGGCCACCACGAATCAGTCCGCGAAGGCATTGTTGAGCGAAGAATTCCTGGCCAACCCGATCGTGTTCCCCGACGAAGGAACCATGAGCAAGCTGGAGTTCCTCGAGCCGCTGCCGCCGCGAGCGGCGCGGCGGTGGAATACGATCTTCAACCAGTTGGTTCAATAGCCTCCAATGATGCCGCTTCACATCCGGATCATCCTGATGCTGGCGCCGCTGGTGCTGGGCCCCATCATCGGCGTGGGCTGGATGGCGTATGACCAGGTTCGGACGACCGCGCTGGCTCAGATTGAAGGAGAGGCGGACAGGAGCCTCCGCGCTGTGACTCAGTCGATATCGTTGCTCCGCAGCCATGCCGAATCCAGCCTTGCCCTGTTCGCTCAATCTCAACTCGTCACCAACTACCTGTTGATCGAAGATGAGGGCGAGCGGTTTACCTTCCTGCAACCCACGTTGATGCGGCAGTTGTCCAGATATCAGGAACTCTTCCCTGAATACTATGAAATCCGCATCCTCGCTCCCGATGGTTTCGAAGACACGCGGGTGACCGTGGGCTTTATTCCGAACACGAGCGAGGAGGCGGCCGGGACACCCTTCTTCACGGCCCTTACGGAAAGCGAGGATGGTGTCCATAGCGGTTTCTACGAGGATCCCAATACCGGACAGCTTGCGCTCATGGTGGGCCGCGCCGTGGCGCTGCGGAACCGCGCGTTCGATCCGACCACCGAAGCCGTGCTCCGGGGTTATGTGGCCTTGACGGTCAGCCTCGATGACCTCGTGAAGGAACTTTTGGCGTTGCGCATTGGCAACGAGGGATTCGTGTCCCTCATCGATACCGAGGGCCGGAACACCCTCTCGGATCGGCGTCTTCCAGCGGGGCTGGGGGGCCATCTTGCCAAAGGGGCGGCCGCGTTCGCGGATGGCATGCGATCGATCGAACTGGACGGTGAGGCCCTGCTTGCCCGGGTTGAGAGCATCGGGAGCGACCTGCTGCTGGCTGCCACGGTTCCCGCCAGGGAGCTGCGGGACGCGGGGCGGGCGCTTGGTGTCACGATCGCCGCCAGCACCTTGGCTGTCGTCGTGGCCGCCTCCGGTCTGCTCTGGCTGGTCTTGCGGTTGGTGTTGATGCAGCCGTTGGGGCGGTTGAACGCGGCCCTCCGTGAGATTGCCGCGAACAAGCGCTACGACCTTCGACTCGAGCAGCAACGCAAGGATGAAATCGGCCAGTTGATCCGCAATTTCAACGGCATGATGGGGGAGATCGAGTCCCGCGACCGTCAGCTGAACGCGCATCGGGACCAGCTGGAGGCCCTCGTGGAAGCGCGTACCGCGGAACTGCTGAGCGCGAAGGAACAGGCCGAGGCGGCGAGTGCGGCCAAGAGCGAGTTTCTGGCCACCATGAGCCATGAGATCCGCACGCCGATGAACGGTGTGCTCGGCATGGCGGAGTTGCTGCTGGGTACGTCCCTGAATTCGACACAGCACCGGTACACAGAGTCGGTGCTGGAATCGGGGCAGCACTTGCTGGGCATCATCAACGACATCCTCGATTTCTCGAAGATCGAATCGGGCCAGTTGGAGCTGGAGCAGACGGGGTTCCACCTCAACGACCTGGTCGAGGAGTCCGTGATCATGTTCGGGCAACTGGCCG
>DAIRDI010000195.1:0-6202 GCA_036796235.1 Candidatus Competibacteraceae bacterium
TGTGCTGCCGAACCTCCATACCCCAACCAACCCGTGGCGGCTCGTTCCGCCGGTTTTTGAGTCCATAACCCATGACCGAAAGTTTTGCCGAACTGTTTGAACAGAGCCTGGTTGACAAACAGATGCAGCCTGGCGCCATTGTCCAGGGGACAGTGGTGGAAATCCGGGCGGATACCGTGGTCGTCAACGCCGGCCTGAAGTCGGAAGGACTGATTCCGCTCGAACAGTTTTACAACGAGGAGGGCGTTCTGGAAGTCCAGGTGGGGGATCTGGTCGAAGTCGCCCTGGATGCACTTGAGGATGGCTTCGGAGAAACCCGCCTGTCCCGCGAGAAAGCCAAGCGCGCCCGGATCTGGAGCGCTTTGGAAAAAGCCTTCGAGGGCGAGGAGATCGTCAAGGGCCTGATCAGCGGTAAGGTCAAGGGCGGTTTTACCGTGGATATCGGCGAGATTCGCGCTTTCCTGCCGGGTTCCCTGGTGGACGTGCGACCGGTGCGAGACGCCGCTTACCTGGAAGGCAAGGAGCAGGAGTTCAAGGTCATCAAGCTCGACCGGCGGCGCAATAATGTGGTGGTGTCCCGGCGGGCCGTGGTGGAGCAGGAGTACAGCGCCGAGCGCGAGGCCCTGCTCCAAAACCTGCAGGAAGGCCAAGTGGTCGATGGCGTGGTCAAGAACCTGACCGATTACGGCGCTTTCCTGGATTTGGGTGGCATCGACGGCCTGTTGCATATCACCGACATGGCCTGGCGGCGGGTCAAGCATCCCTCGGAAGTGGTCAGCGTGGGCGACAACATCCAGGTCAAGGTGCTCAAGTTCGACCGTGACCGCAACCGCGTGTCCCTGGGTCTCAAACAACTGGGCGACGATCCGTGGATTGCCTTGGCGCGGCGTTATCCGGTCGGCACCCGGGTGTTCGGCAAAGTCACCAACATCGCGGATTACGGCTGTTTCGTGGAGATCGAGGAGGGCGTCGAAGGTCTAGTCCACGTCTCTGAAATGGACTGGACCAATAAGAACGTCAATCCAAACAAGGTCGTGGCCTTGGGCGATGAGGTCGAGGTGATGGTGCTCGACATCGATGAGGATCGGCGGCGCATCTCGCTGGGCATGAAGCAGTGCTTGCAGAACCCCTGGGAAGAGTTCGACCAGAATCATGCCAAGGGCGACCGGGTGTCCGGCAAGATCAAGTCCATCACCGATTTCGGCATCTTCATCGGGCTGGATGGCGGGATCGATGGTTTGGTTCACCTGTCGGATATTTCCTGGAACGCCACCGGCGAGGAAGCCGTGCGCCAGTACAAGAAAGGTCAGGAGGTCGATGCGGTGGTGCTGGCGGTCGACCCGGAGCGCGAACGGATCTCGCTGGGCATCAAGCAACTCGACAAGGACCCCTTCTCCAATTTCGTCGCCGATAATCCCAAGGGCAGCGTGATCAAGGGTCGCATTCTATCGTTGGATAGCAAGGGAGCTATGGTGGATTTGGGGCATGGGGTCGAGGGAACGTTGCGCGCCTCCGAGCTGTCTCGGGAACGGGTCGAGGACGCCCGCTCGATCTTGAAGGAAGGCGACGAGGTCGAGGCAAAATTCATCGGCGTCGATCGCAAGAATCGAACCATTGCCTTGTCGATCAAAGCCAAGGACATGGCCGAGGAAGCCGAAGTCTTGCAGGACTACAGCCGCAAGTCCAGTACGGGCGCAACCTTGGGCGACATCTTTAAGGAACAAATGAACACCCAGGAAGAATAGCGGCCGAGCATCGGCGAGGGCAGGGTCGCCAGTCAGCGGGCGACCCTGCGAGCGATCTGCCGTCGATGGTGCTTTCAATGGATTTCGAAGGGTGGCGGCACGGTGCGAGCGCCACTAACATGACCACGCTATTGGGGGAAATTTCATGACCAAATCGGAGTTGATCGAGATTCTCGCGCGCAAGCGAACCGATATTCCCTTTAGGGATGTGGAACAGGCGGTCAAGACCCTGCTGGAGCAGATGAGCGAATCGTTGGCTAACGGTGATCGGATTGAGATTCGGGGGTTCGGCAGCTTTTCGTTACACTTCCGCCCTCCGCGGATCGGGCGCAATCCCAAGACGGGCGATGCCGTGACTTTATCGGGCAAGTACGTTCCGCACTTCAAGCCTGGCAAGGAGCTGCGCGAGCGGGTCAATGACTACTACCAGAACGGTGGCCAGGGGTTTTTGTGATCGTGGCCGACTGAGGAGCAAGGATCATCCCGTCGTCCAGAAGCCCACGATATACAGTGGGTTTTTTTTGGGAGCGGCTGAGACCAGCCAAATTATAGATGCCATGCGCGAATGCCATCCGGGTTCGCCCAATCCAAGCGGTCCTGCTGGGGAAAACCGATGTTCTGGATAAAATTCGTTTTGATCGCCGCGACGTTGTTGATCGTGTTGCTGCTGGGCGTGGAGTTTTCCACCTTGCACACCCAGTTAGTCACCATCAATTATCTACTGGGGACGACGACCCTGGAGTTGGCCTGGGTCGTGGTGGGCGCCTTCGCCGCCGGAGTGTTGGCGGCGGCGTTGGTAGGGATGTTCGTGGTGTTGCCGCTGCGCTGGCAGGTGGCTCGGTTGCGTCAAGCCGTGTCGAGCCGGGATCAGGAAATCAGTCTGTTGACCAGGAAAGCGGGGCGATGAGATGAGACGCCGGAACGATTCCGCCGGGCCATGATCGAGTTATTGTGGCTCCTGCTGCCGGTGGCCGCCGCTTCCGGTTGGTGGGCGGCCCAGCGCGGGTGCGCTGGCCGAGGTGATGCGACTGCGCGTAATGCCGAGTATTTCAAGGGACTGAATTATTTGATCGACGACAAGTCCGATCAGGCCATCGAAGTGTTCACCCGCATGGCCGACGTGGATCGGGATACCGCTGAAATTCACTTGGCTCTGGGTAATTTGTTCCGCCGGCGCGGCGAGGTCGAGCGAGCGATTCACGTCCATGGCAGCCTGATGGCCCGTGCGAACCTCACGGCCGATCAGCGCTATCGCGCCATGCTGGAACTGGGCGAAGATTATCTGCGAGCTGGCTTGTTCGACCGGGCCGAGGCGTTGTTGCGGGAGTTGGTAGACCAGCCCGCGCACACCGAAATTGCTCTGTCGCGGCTGATCTACATCCTTCAGCAGGAAAAAGACTGGCGGCAGGCGATTACTTACTGCGACCGTCTGGAGCAAATCGGCGGAGAATCGCGACGACAACAAACCGCGCATTTTTGCTGTGAACTCGCCGAGGAAGCCATCCGACAGCAACAGGAGAGCGAGGCGAGAGCTTGTTTGAACGACGCCTTGGCGCGCGATCCAAATTGCACCCGCGCCAGCCTGCTGCTCGGTCGTTTGGCGATGCGGGCGGGAAACCACCAAGCCGCTATACTGGCGTTTCAGGCGGTCGAGCGGCAGGATCGGGATTATCTCTCGGAAGTGATCGGGCCTCTCGGCCAGTGCTATGGTGCGCTGGATCGTCTTGATGAATGGGTGGCCTATCTGCGGGAAATTCAGGAACGGGAGCATGGCGGCCGGATTACCGATGCCTTGGCGGAATGGTTGCTGCGGCAGGATGGTGAGGATGCGGCGCTGCGGTTTCTCGAACGCGAGTTGCGAGATTACCCGACCTTGCTGGGTTTGCGCCGGTTGGTCGAGATCAAGCTGAAGCGCGGCGAGGGCGCGAAGCACGCTGATCTGCAGGCCCTGCACTGCATCAGCACCCAGATGCTCAATAGCGCGGCCCGTTATCGCTGCGATAACTGCGGGTTTGTCGCCAAGTCCCTGCACTGGTGCTGCCCTAGTTGCCAGCAGTGGAATACCAGTAAGCCGTTGCCCGACCTCGTGATGAAAGCCAGTGCTTGAGAGCGTGAAGGCGAAAGATTCGGAGGCGGCTTTATAGGATTTTTTGGAGGAAACCTTCCATGATCGCGCCGCATTGCGTTGCATTTCCTGTATTTTCTGACTATGTTTGCCATTATGCCGGCCTGTGATGGATCGGCATTCAGGTACAACCACATCAACTATTAGGAGAATGATCGTGAAAATTTCCAGCTTATTTTTGGCCTTGGTTTTGGCGCTTTTCTCCATCATGACTTTCGCTCAGGCGATTGATATCAATACGGCAAATGTGGAACAGCTACAGCAGATCAAGGGAATCGGTCCCAAGAAGGCGGCGGATATCGTCAAGTACCGCGAGTCGCATGGGCCTTTCGGGTCAGTAGAGGATTTAACCAAGGTGCCCGGGATTGGCCCAAAGACCTTGGCGACGAATAAAGATCTGCTCATGGTCGGTGGAGGGGTGATGCCCGAGACGCCGGCGATGCCGGGTACGCCCTCGGCGCCTGCCATGCCCGCGACACCCGCGACACCGGCGATGCCCGCGATGCCGGGTACGCCCTCGGCGCCTGCCATGCCCGCGAAGCCTACCCTTCCGGTTACCCCGCCCCAGCAGTAGGCCAGGGGATTTCGATCTTGCAATGCGCGATTGGCCGCCCGCCGGGCGGCCAACGCTTTATAATGGCGCGTTTTCCGGCAGCTCGTATTGTCGCCCATCGGAATCGTGCCCATGTTTCGTCCTCTGGAATTGTTCATCGGCCTGCGCTATACCCGCGCCAAGCGCCGTAATCACTTCATTTCCTTCATTTCCCTGAGTTCCATGCTGGGCATGGCGCTCGGCATCACCGCGCTGATCACCGTGCTATCGGTGATGAACGGTTTCCAGCAGGAACTGCGCGGACGTATCTTGTCGATGACCGCTCATGCCACCCTCAGCCGCTGGGATGGCTTGGTGGACGATTGGGCGGCGCTGAGCGAGCAGGCATTAAGCCATCCCGAAGTTCAGGGCGGCGCGCCCTACATTCGCGGAGAAGCCATGTTGAATCATGTCTCGCTGGTCAGTGGCGCGCTGTTGCAAGGCGTCCTGCCCCAGGAAGAACGGCAGGTGTCGGATATCGGCGACAAGATGATTCAGGGTTCGCTGGACGATCTACGTCCCGGCGAGTTCGGCATCATTCTCGGTCAGGAGTTAGCCAATGCCTTGGCGCTTCAGGTGGGCGACAAGGTGACGGTGATTACCCCTCAGGCCAACGTAACCCCGGCGGGGGTGTTGCCGCGGTTGAAACGCTTCCATGTGGTCGGTTTGTTCAAGGCCGGCATGTACGAATACGACCGCGGACTGGCGCTGGTTCACGTCGCCGACGCCGGCCGGCTGTTCCAGTTCCCGGAGAACGCGGTCAGCGGCGTGCGGCTGAAGTTGCGCGATTTATTTCAAGCGCCGCGCCTGGCGCGCGAGATCGCCAACCGGCTGCCGGATGGCTATCTGGCGCGCGACTGGACCCAGGATCACGCCAGCTTTTTCCGGGCGGTGCAGATCGAGAAAACCGCAATGTTCGTGATTTTGACCCTGATCGTGGCGGTGGCGGCTTTCAACATCGTGTCGGCTTTAGTGATGGTGGTGACCGACAAGCAAGCTGATATCGCCATCCTGCGCACCCTGGGCGCGACGCCACTCAGCATCATGGGGATTTTCATCGTGCAAGGGATCACCATCGGGCTGGTCGGCACTCTGCTGGGATTGGCCGGCGGGGTCGCGCTGGCCACTCATATCGATGTGGTGGTGCCGTTCATCGAACGGCTGCTGGGGATGAAATTCCTGGCGCCCGACGTATATCTGATCAGCGACTTGCCCTCGCAGGTCCAGTGGGGGGATGTATCGACGATCGGGCTCATGGCGTTCGGGCTGGCCGCTTTGGCCACGCTCTATCCCGCCTGGCGGGCCGCGCGGACCCAGCCGGCGGAGGCGCTACGCTATGAATGAGGCGACTGCGGTCACCGAGACGGCGGTGCTGGAATGCCGCCAGTTGGCCAAAGCCTTCCGGCAGGGCGACGAGCGCCTGGAGGTGTTGCGAGCTGTCGATTTTCATATCCAGCGCGGGGAGCGGCTGGCGGTCGTGGGCAGTTCCGGCTCGGGCAAGAGCACCTTGCTGCATCTGTTGGGGGGACTGGATACGCCTTCCGCAGGGTCGGTCTGGGTGGCTGGCCGGGAATTGAGTCGGATGGGCGATGCGGAACGGGGTCGAATGCGCAATCGCTGGTTGGGTTTCATCTACCAGTTTCATCATCTCTTGCCCGAGTTCACGGCGCTGGAGAACGTGGGAATGCCGCTGCTGATTCGCGGCGAGACCTCGGTCCGCTCCCTGGAACGGGCGACAGC
>DAIRDI010000196.1:0-6184 GCA_036796235.1 Candidatus Competibacteraceae bacterium
CCAGTTCGCCCTGCCGCCAGACTTCGATGGAGTGGGCGTGGCCGAGCCGGTGCAGCCGGTTGTAGGCCTGGTTCATCTCCGGCGTGATCCAGGTGCCGGATTCCAGGTCCCGCGGCGCGGCGCAAGCGACGATGACCGCCGCGAAGTCGGCGTCGGCGCTGACGACGAACTGTCCTCGGCGCAAGGTTTTGCGCAGGCTGCGCGAGATTTTGAGCGCTTCCGGAAGCAGCACCAGCCGTGGGTCCGGCGACCACCACAGAATCGGCTGGCCGGGCGAGTACCAAGGGAAGATACCCAGCCGGTAGGCGCGCAGCAGACGACGCGGGGTCAGGCTGCCGCCGACGGCCAACAGACCGTCGGGCTCGGTCAGCGCACGGTCCGGATGGGGGAAAGGCTGGCCGTCGTCACGCGGGTCCAGCCACGGCAGGCGCATCGGGCGTGACCTCATTCCGGTAGGGCGAATGTTGCAACAGATCCCGAGCATACTCGCGCACCGCCGGCGTTTCCCGGTCCAGGAAATCGGCGATGGCGCGACGAAACTCGGGGTGGGCGATCCAGTGGGCCGAGTGGGTGAGAGTCGGTAAAAACCCCCGGTAAATCTTGTGTTCGCCTTGCGCGCCCGGCTCGAAGCGATGGAGGCCGTGCTGGATGCAATAATCCAGACCTTGATAATAGCAGGCTTCAAAATGCAGGCTGTCATAATCGGCCCGGCAGCCCCAGTGGCGGCCGTAGAGCGTGGTGGCGCTGCGGAAACTGATGGCGCCGGCGACTTCATGACCCTGAGCGAACGCTAGCGCCAGCACCAGCCGCTCGTCCAGGGTCTCGGCGATCTCCAGAAAAAAGGGCAGAGTCAGGGTGGGTGCGCCGCCGAGCCGCTGGAAGGTGGAACGGTAGAATTCATGCACCGTATGCCATTGCGCCTCGCTGACTTCCCGACCGCTCAGGATGCGCAGATCCAGCCCGGCCTCGCGCACCAGCCGGCGTTCGCGATTGATATTTTTCCGCCGCTTGGCGGTGAGCGCGCCCAGAAAATCCTGAAAATCCCGGTAGCCGGGATTTTGCCAGTGGAACTGGCAGCCGAGTCGGGACAGGAAGCCCTGGGCTTGGAAATGCGGTGTTTCGGCGGTGGTCGGAAAGAGCCAGTGAACCGATGAGAGATGATGACGACAGCTTTCCTCCAGCACGTAGTCGATGATTGCTTGGGCCGTCGCGTTGGGGTCGGGCGATCCTGGCGCCAGCAGCAGCCGGGGGCTGGTGGCCGGGGTGTAGGGGATGGCGCCGACCAGTTTTGGGTAGTAAGGCAAGCCTTGGCGCCGGTAGGCTTCGGCCCAGCCCCAGTCGAACACAAATTCGCCGTAGGAGTTGAATTTCAGATATAACGGCGCCGCGCCCAGCAACTGACCCCGGTCGTCCTGGCAGACGACGTGCCACGGCAACCAACCGGTGCGCTCGCCGACGCAGTGATGGCGCTCCAGGGCGCTGAGGAACTCGTGGCTGAGAAAAGGGTTCTGGTCGGGGACGAGGGCGTTCCACTCGGCGGCGGGGAGGTCAGTTAGCGTGTTGAGGCGTTGGATGCGCATGGTCCACGGCAGCGGTCGGAGGGGGATGGGGACAGATCGGAAACCCATGGCTTGGAACCCGAAATAGCAGGTCGGTTCGCCGGTGAGTCGCTCTACCCTTCACCTGATTCCTTTGGAATGGGAGAATAGCCTGGCATCTTATATTTCAAACCCCGGTCGCCACCTCCCCAGTCGAGGGAGAGAGGGTGGCAAGCGCAGGGAATGAACGGTTAAACCACACAAGGACTGAATTTTGGCGCAGGCACGTCGAATCAAGACCGAACCCTCGGCGGTTCGGGTAAACCTCCTCCGTTTCGTGCAGGGAGCGTTGCGAGAAATCGTCTTCTGGCTGCTGGTCGCCATCGCGCTGGGTCTGATCGGTGCGCTGGCGACCTTCAGCCCCGCCGACCCAGCCTGGACTCATACCGCGAACGTGAGTCAGTATCGCAATCTCGGTGGCGCGGTCGGCGCCTGGTTCGCCGATGTGACCCTGTACTTCCTCGGGTATGTCGCTTACCTGCTGCCGTTGGGTCTGGTGTTTTGCGGTTGGCGGTTGTTCAAATGCGGCGCGCTGCTGGAGCTGGACGCCGAGATCGTGGTGTTCCGGGTGTTGGGGTTTGCGGTGACGCTGGCCAGTGCTTGCGGGCTGGCGGCGCTGCATCTGCGCGCGGTTCCAGGGACCGTGCCCGGCGCCGGTACGGCGGGGGGTCTGATCGGCGTGCATGTCAGTCAGTTCTTAACCCATGCGTTTGAGTTCGCGGGTGGTAATGCGCTCATGGCGGCGCTGTTGCTGGCTAGCGTGACCCTGACCACCGGCTTTTCCTGGTTGAGGTTTCTGGACTGGACCGGGGCGGCGGCGCTGAAAGCGGTGGATTGGCTCGGTAGTCTGATTCTGGCGCCGCTGCGTTGGAGCCGCTGGGGAGACGTCCGCAAGGAACCCGTCGTCGAGGCCACCGTGGCGCCGGCGGCGGCGACCGCGTCATCCACAAGTCCGTCAACCAAAGCGAACCGCCTGACGTCGTTGGCGCGCTGGTCGGGAGCCGCGGTGGGCGCCGCCGCGATCTCGGTCGGCGCGCTGGCGGCGCGCTGGTGGCGCGCGCGCCGAGCCGGGGCGGAAGCTGGGACTCTTACATCCGCGGCGGACGCTTCTAACGGACCGGCGCCGGCCGCCGCCGAACCGCCGTCGGGCGCCGATCCCGATTTCTTCGCCAACCGTAAATCCCCGCGCATCGAACCCGTGTTGGACTGGATGTCGTCCACCAGCCCCGCTGAGGTTCGGCCCACCAGTGCGGAGAGTGCGGAATGGCCGCCGGTTTCGGATCTGACTCTGGTGCCGACGTCGCTGGCCGCGCCCGGCTTGTCAGCGGCGCCAGCGAAACCAACGGCCCGCAACGCCGAGGTCGGCGACGAGGATGCTTTTGATGACGGAGAGGAATGGATGGCGTTCCGCGATCCGGAAGCCGCGCTGGAACAGCGGCCGGCGACATCGACCAAACCGGCGACATTCTCGGTGGCCGAGCCGGTGGCGGTTATGGTGCGCCGCGTGGCGCCGCCGGCTCCGGTCGCGCCTTATCCACTGCCCGACCTGGCGCTGCTCGATCGGCCGCCGCCGCGCACCGCCGGTTATTCCCGGGAAACGCTGGAGATCATGTCGCGGCGGGTGGAAACACTGCTCAAGAACTTTGGTATTGCCGCGCGGGTGGTGGCGGTGGAACCGGGACCGGTGATTACCCGCTTTGAGATCGAGCCCGCCCCGGGGGTAAAGGTCAGCCAGATCACCAATCTGGCCAAGGATCTGGCGCGCGGCCTGTCGGTGTTGAGCGTGCGAGTGGTGGAGATCATTCCTGGCAAGTCGGTGATCGGTCTTGAAATCCCCAACCAGCACCGCGAAATCGTTTACCTGCGCGAGGTGCTGGAGGCCTCGATCTACGATCAGGCCGCATCGCCTCTGACCCTGGCGCTGGGCAAGGACATCGGCGGCAATCCGGTGATCGCCAACCTGGGGAAAATGCCGCATCTGCTGGTGGCGGGCACCACCGGTTCCGGCAAGTCGGTGGCCATCAACGCCATGCTGCTCAGCCTGTTGTACAAAGCGCCGCCTCATGAGGTCCGACTGATTCTGGTGGACCCGAAAATGCTGGAACTGTCTGTTTACGAAGATATTCCGCATTTATTGACCCCGGTGGTGACCGACATGAAGGAGGCAGCCAACGCCCTGCGCTGGTGCGTGGGAGAGATGGAGCGCCGCTACCGGCTGATGGCCGCGCTCAAGGTCCGCAACATCGCCGGGTTCAACCGCAAGGTGCTCGACGCGCTGGCCGTCGGCCAAGGCTTGACCGATCCGTTCTGGCGCCCGGGTGGGGAAGTCGCGCCGGGGGAAGTTCCTTTGTTGCAGCCGCTGCCGTTCATCGTGGTGGTGATCGATGAGCTGGCCGACCTGATGATGGTGGTCGGTAAAAAGGTGGAGGAGTTGATCGCCCGGTTGGCGCAGAAGGCGCGCGCCGCCGGCATCCATCTGATCCTCGCCACCCAACGGCCGTCGGTGGATGTGATCACCGGCCTGATCAAGGCCAACATTCCGACCCGGATCGCCTTCCAGGTTTCAGCCCGGGTGGACTCCCGGACCATTCTCGACCAGATGGGCGCGGATCAATTGCTGGGTCACGGCGACATGCTTTATCTGCCGCCGGGCGTTGGGTTGCCACAGCGGGTGCATGGCGCGTTTGTGGACGATCACGAGGTCAACCGGGTGGTGGAGTACCTGCGACGGACCGGCGCGCCCGATTATGTCGACGACGTGCTGGCCGAGCCGCGCGAGGAGAGCGAGGGCAACGGAGACGGCGAGGGCAATGGCCGCAACGGTGAAAGCGATCCCTTGTACGACGAGGCGGTGCGCATCGTCACCGAATCGCGCCGTGCTTCGGTGTCCGGCGTGCAACGCCGGCTGCGCATTGGTTACAACCGGGCGGCGCGGCTGGTCGAGGAGATGGAGGCGGCTGGCGTGGTGGGTCCGGTGCAATCCAACGGTAGCCGCGAAGTGGTGGCGCCGCCACCGCCGTGAGCACGGCGGGCCAAGGACGGTTGCCATGGCGGGAGCGCGCACGCAGAAGAAAAATCACGGTTGGCATTATTCAGGATTCAGGACCAGCCGATGCCGTTTCGGACCCGGCAGCAAAGGCGACGGCTTCCCTTTAACCCAGGCATCGTGGCCGGCCTGGTAATAGGGCGATAGCGGATGGCCGCTCTGGCCGCCGGGCATGTGCAGAATCCCGTCCTCTTCCCGTCCCGGCGCCACGACCAGTCGTTCGGAAGCGCCGTCGCCGGGTCCTTGAATGCGCGGCATGTGCTGATCCCCCGGCAAGGGATGGGCCGGCAGGTCCAGCCAGCCGCTCAACTGGGGCAGGACCGTACTGAAAGGATGCTGGATGCGGGACCGGTTGTATTCGCCCCAAGTCCAAGTCGCGAGTGGCCGGTCCCCGGCGGTCGCCGCCGCCAGCGTGGCGTCGGCCGCGTCCCGCAGCAGGGCTGACCAGTCCGCGTAGCTTGGGTCGAGCAGGTGCGGTGGTTGCTGGGAGACCAGTTGCCACAACGGGCCTTCGTGCTGGCGAAGCAGGTTGTAATCGAAACGCTGATCGGCCTGCTGGCCGAGGGCGATCAGCGGCGCGAACGCCCGCTCCCGCACTTCAAGACGAAAGGTCCGCACCAGCCGGTAACCGACCGAATCCACCGAGGCTCGTCCGCCCCAGTCGCTGACCCATTGCCGCAACGTCGCGCGGCGCGGATCGGCGGCGACCGCGTCCGGGTTCAGCGTCGCCAGCAGCAGCGCGCGCCAGCGTTCGAGAAAGATCGCCCGGTCGTCGAGTTGCAGGGCCAGCGAAGCGGCTTCGTCAAAAGTCGTCATGTCCTGCAAGCCATCCCGAATCTGGCGGGCGCGGGCGCCGAGCGCGTAGCCACCGTCACCCAGCACGTCCAGCCAGGCGCCATCCATCACCCGGTTGTTGGCGGTCCACAGCAAACCGCTCGGCGGATCGATGATGCGCGGATATTCGTCCGGATCCAGCC
Organism: Candidatus Competibacteraceae bacterium; assembly: GCA_036796235.1. Lineage (GTDB taxonomy): Bacteria > Pseudomonadota > Gammaproteobacteria > Competibacterales > Competibacteraceae > REEE01. Next base: position 5,622 of record DAIRDI010000196.1, read on the forward strand.
AGCCGTTCCAACCGCGCCGGCCATCGGCCCAGGAAGCGGGGCGCCGACCGTCGTGGCCGAAGCGCCGGGGAATCGGTCCGACGAGGGTCCAGGCGATACGGCCGTCGGCGCTGGCCAGGAGGAAGTTCTGCGCCGGCATTCCGGCCCGATTGGCGGCGTCCAGAGCCGCTTCCAGGGACTCCAGTTCTTCCAGCGCCAGCAATTCCAGGTTCATGGCGCGCGGGTCGTGCGCCACCCAGCGCAGCGCCCGCCGTCGGCCCTGGTGGTCGCGATCCAGTACCGGTCCCCAGATCGTTTCCAGAATCTCCAACCTCTCGTCGGGGCCATCCTTGACGGCGAGCGTTTCCTCGACGCGGGTGAAAGGGCGGGGACCGTCGGGGGTTCGGTAGGTAGCCTCGTCCGCGCCCGGTTCCAGAACCACCAGATCGGCCCAGTCGCCCTCGCTGTTGGTGAATCCCCAGGCGAGATGGCCGTTGCTGCCCGCCACGACCGCCGGCGCGCCGGGCAGCATGACGCCGCTGACGCGCCGCTCGCGCCCATCGGCGTCGGGATAGATGAGGGTC
>DAIRDI010000197.1:0-6152 GCA_036796235.1 Candidatus Competibacteraceae bacterium
TTGCGCAGGATGCGGCGCATGATCTTGCCGGAGCGGGTCTTGGGCAGGCCGGGCGCCCACTGGAGCGCGTCCGGCGAGGCGATGGGGCCGATTTCCTTGCGGACGTGGGCGATCAGCTCTTTCCGCAATGCCTCGGTCGGTTCGATGCCGACCTTTAGCGTGACGTAGGCGTAGATGCCCTGACCCTTGATGTCGTGCGGGAAGCCGACCACGGCGGCTTCGGCAACCGCCGGGTGCAGCACCAGGGCCGATTCGACTTCGGCGGTGCCCATGCGGTGGCCGGAGACGTTGATCACGTCGTCCACCCGACCGGTGATCCACCAGTAGCCGTCCTCATCGCGCCGGGCGCCGTCGCCGGTGAAGTACAGACCCTTGTACATGGCGAAGTAGGTGTCGATGAAGCGCTGGTGATCGCCGTACACGGTGCGCATGATCCCCGGCCAGGGACGGGTAATGACCAGGTTGCCGTCGGTGGCGCCTTCCAGGAACTGGCCTTCGGCATCCACCAGGGCGGGGCAGACGCCGAAGAACGGCCGCGTGGCGGAACCGGGCTTCAGCGCGGTGGCGCCGGGCAGCGGGGTGATCAGGATGCCGCCGGTTTCGGTCTGCCACCAGGTATCCACGATCGGGCAGCGCCCGTCGCCGACGTTGTGGTAGTACCACTCCCAGGCTTCGGGATTGATCGGTTCGCCCACCGAACCCAGCAGCCGCAAGCTCTTGCGGGAAGTCCGCTTGACCGGCTCCTCGCCCTCGCGCATCAGCGAGCGGATCGCGGTCGGCGCGGTGTAGAAGATATTGACCTGATGCTTGTCCACCACTTCCCAGAACCGGCTGACGTTGGGATAGGTCGGGATGCCTTCGAACATCAGCGAGGTCGCGCCGTTGGCCAGCGGGCCGTAGACGATGTAGGAATGGCCGGTCACCCAGCCCACGTCGGCGGTGCACCAGTAAATGTCACCGTCGTGATAGTCGAAGATGTACTTGTGGGTGATCGCCGTGTGCAGCAGATAGCCGCCGGTGGTGTGCAGCACGCCCTTGGGCTTGCCGGTGGAGCCGGAGGTGTAGAGGATGAACAGCGGGTCCTCGGCGTCCATGTGCTCGGGCGGGCAGTCGGCCGAGGCTTCGGCCATCAGTTCGTGATACCACACGTCGCGGCCTTCTTCCCAAGCGACGTTGCCGCCGGTGCGCTTGACCACCACGGTCTTCTGGACGCTCGGCGTACTGAGCAGAGCTTTGTCGATGTTGGCCTTCATCGGCACCGTGCGCCCGCCGCGCAGACCTTCGTCGGAGGTGATGACCAGGTTGCAGGTGGCGTCGATGATGCGATCCTTCAACGAATCCGGCGAGAAGCCGCCGAAGACGATGGAATGCATGGCGCCGATCCGGGTGCAGGCCAGCATGGCGACTGCGGTCTCGGGAATCATCGGCATATAGATGCAGATGCGATCCCCTTTCTTGACGCCCAGGCCCTTGAGCACGTTGGCGAACTTGCAGACGTCTTCATGCAGTTGCCGGTAAGTGACCTTCTTGTCCTCGGCGGGATTATCGCCTTCCCAGATGATGGCGACTTGATCGCCGCGGGTTTCCAGGTGGCGATCCAGGCAGTTGTAGCTGACGTTGAGCTTGGCGCCCTCGAACCAGCGGATATGGCCCTTGGTGAAATCCCAGTCCAGGACTTTATCCCAGGGCTTGAACCAGGTGACGAATTGATTGGCCTGCTCCGCCCAGAAACCCTCCGGATCATCGATCGAGCGCTGGTACATGGCCAGATATTGCTCGTCGTTGATCCAGGCGTGGGCGGCTGCTTCGGCGGGCACGGGATAAAGTTTGACGTCAGACATTATGGTTTTGCTCCTTATGGTGGTGGTCGGCATGGCGGGTTCGACGCAAGCGTCGACGGGGATGGCCCAGACGCCTGATTCGGGAATGCCATTATTTCTAGTTCATGGTCCTGGTATTGTCTACACGTTGACCGGTTGAATCGATCCGGGCCGGGTAGATTCTTGGAGCGGCGGGTTGTCCCAGCCCGACGCCAGGACCGTGGGGACCCGCCCCAGCAGCCAATGCGCCAGCGCCCAGCTCAAAATCAGCGTGGGGGGTTCCCGTTCCAGTTCCGGCGGCGGATGTTGGCCCAGGAAGCGCAGCACGGCGACCAGGGTCGGACCTGGCTGGCGATCATCGAGTGGCGGGGCGTGGGTCTGCTTGCTCAATTTTTCGCCGCGCTCGTCCAGCGCTACTGGCAGATGGGCGTAATCGGGCGTGGGCAGCCCCAGCAGGCGTTGCAGATAAATCTGGCGGGGGGTGGAATCGAGCAGGTCGCTGCCGCGCACCACTTGGGTGATGCCCTGGTCGGCGTCGTCCACGACCACGGCGAGTTGGTAGGCGAACAGACCATCGGCGCGGCGGAGAACGAAATCGCCGACCTCGCTGGCCAGGCCCTGACGATACCGGCCCTGCAGGGCATCCTGAAACTCCACGGGCGTCTCGGTGACGCGGAGCCGCATGGCCCGAGGCCGGTCTGGTCGGCGGACGCCGTCGCGACAGGTTCCCGGGTAGATCGGGCCGCCGTCGCGGGCGCGGGGTTGGTGGGCCAGCTCCCGCCGCGTGCAGGTGCAGGGATAGGCCAATCCCGCGATTTCCAAGGACTCCAGCGCCGCCTGGTAGCGTTCCGTTCGCTGGCTCTGGTACAACACCGGGCCGTCCCAGAACAGCGCGCAGCGTTCCAAAGCGCGCAGGATGGCGTCGGCCGCGCCCGGAACCGTGCGCGGAGTATCCACATCCTCAATGCGGATCAGCCACTGACCGCCTCGGTGGCGCGCTTCCAGATAACTGCCCACGGCGGCCACCAGCGAGCCCGCGTGTAAGGGTCCGGTCGGCGAGGGCGCGAAACGACCGTGCGCGCCGCGCCGCGCTCCATCAGGGGTGGAGCCTTCCGGGGAAGCCTCTGGTGGAGCGAGCGCATTCAGGATAGCGACGAACCGTTCCCCTGCTTTTCTCGAATTTCCTCCAACATCTTGCAATCGATACATAAGGTGGCGGTCGGGCGAGCCTGCATGCGCGGCAGGCCGATCTCGATGCCACAGGCTTCGCAGTAGCCGTAATCGCCGTTGTCGATCTGAGCCAAGGACTCGTTGATCTTCTTCAGCAGCTTGCGTTCCCGGTCGCGAGTGCGTAGCTCCAGGCTGAATTCTTCTTCCTGGGTGGCGCGGTCGTTGGGATCGGGGAAAGCAGTGGCTTCATCCTGCATGTGGTTGACCGTGCGGTCCACCTCGTGCAGCAGGCTTTGTTTCCATTCCAGCAGGATGTTGCGGAAGTAAGCCCGTTGCTCCGCGCTCATGTATTCTTCGCCCTCGGCGGGCTGCTGGGGCGTGGGCTTTCCCTGCGCGAGCGGATTGGTGGCGACCATCGCGATTCCCTCCTGAATGCACAAAACTGGGGCGGCGGAACGGCAGCGATCCGTCCGTCGCGACGCTGACACCGATCATCGCGGATGTCATCGGGCGAAATGTACCGCAGGCTTTTTCTTATGGCAAAAATTAAGGTTAAATTCCGTCGAGTTGGCAAAACTGGGCCAAAGCGCGCCCGGCCGGTTTTTTTTCAAACGCGCGTCAACGGCGCGTCGTGAATGCGGTTTGGTCCACGCTCTTACCCTCGCTATAATTGTTTTTTAAATGACCCATCCATTAAACCGGGTTCCCCATCCGTCTTTCAGGACCCCCTTCACCCGCCGTGATACCAGGCGCGGATTGAAACAAACCACCACCTTCCATCGGGAGTCGATCACCCTCAATGAGCACACTCATCGAACAGTTTCGCCAGAGTTCCCCCCTGTTCGGCGGCAACGCGGCGTTCATCGAGGAACTCTATGAGAGTTTCCTGAGCGACCCGGAATCGGTCAGCGACAACTGGCGGCGGTATTTTCGCGATCTGCAAGCGCAGACCCGGGGCGCCCGGGACGTAGCGCACGGTCCGATCCGCGATTCCTTCGCCCAACTGGCGTTGCAGCCGCCGACCGCCGCCGGGCGAGTGCGGGCGTTCAGTCCCCAGGCGGCCGAGAAACAGGCGGCGGTGTTGCGGATCATCAATGCCTACCGCACCCGGGGCCACAAGGCCGCCCATCTCGACCCCCTCCAGTTGCGCGACCGGCCGCCGGTGCCGGAGCTGGACCCGGGCTATCACGGCCTGAGCGAAGCCGACATGGACACGCCGTTCAACACCGGCTCGCTGGTGGCGCCCTCGCAGTGGACCCTGCGCGAAATTCTGGCGCTGATCCGCGACGTGTACGTCGGCCCCATCGGCTCCGAGTACATGCACATCAACGAAACCACCGAGAAGCGCTGGATTCAGAAACGGCTGGAAGGGCAGCGCGCCCGACTCGACCTCAGTCCCGAGGAGCGTCGGGCGTTGTTGCAGAGGCTGGTGGCCGCCGAGGGCCTGGAACGCTATCTGCACACCCGCTACGTCGGCCAGAAGCGCTTCTCGCTGGAAGGCGGCGACAGCCTGATTCCGGTGATGGATGAAATTATCCAACTGGCCGGTGCCGATGGGGTGAAGGAAATCGTCATCGGCATGGCCCACCGCGGGCGGCTCAACGTGCTGGTCAACATCATCGGCAAGGCTCCCAGCGAGCTGTTCGAGGAGTTCGAGGGCAAGCGTCGCCTGGCCGAGAGCAGCGCCGGCGACGTGAAGTACCACATGGGTTTCTCCTCGGATGTCGAAACGCCCGGCGGTACGGTGCATCTGGCGCTGGCTTTCAATCCCTCGCACCTGGAGATCGTCAATCCGGTGGTCGAAGGCTCGGTGCGCGCCCGGATGGAGCGCCGTCGGCCGCCCGGCGCGGAATTCCCGCCCTACAACCAGGTGATGCCGCTGCTGATCCACGGCGACGCCGCCTTCGCGGGGCAGGGCGTGAACATGGAAACCTTCCAGTTCTCGCAGGTGCGCGGCTACCGCACCGGCGGCACCGTGCATATCATCATCAACAACCAGATCGGCTTCACCACCAGCAACCCGCTGGATACCCGCTCGGCGTTGTACTGCACCGACGTGGCCAAAATGGTGCAGGCGCCGATTTTCCACGTGAACGGCGACGATCCCGAGGCGGTGCTGTTCGTGACCCGACTGGCGACCGAATATCGGATGACCTTCAACAAGGACGTGGTGATCGACATGGTCTGCTACCGGCGTCTGGGCCACAACGAAGCCGACGAACCCGCCGCCACCCAGCCGATGATGTACCGGAAGATTCGGACGCGGAAAACGACCGCCACCCTGTACGCCGAGCGGCTGGTCGCCGAAGGCGCGATCGCCGAGGCGGATTTCCAGGAGATGCAGGGGCGCTACCGCGACAACCTCGACGCCGGCCGACAGGTTTCCCGGCCGACCGTGCCGCACGTCAAGGGGCCGTATTCGATCGACTGGACTCCCTTCAAAACCGAGGACTGGGACGTTCCGGCTCCCACCGCCGTGCCGCTGGAGACCCTCCGCGATCTGTCCGAGCGCCTGCTTCGGGTGCCGGAAGGGTTCGAGATGCATCCGCGGGTGGCCAAGATCATGGACGACCGCCGCAAGATGGCCGCCGGCGCGCTGCCTTTGGACTGGGGCTTCGCTGAGAACCTGGCCTACGCGAGCCTGCTCGATGAAGGTTATCTGGTGCGCATTTCCGGCCAGGACTGCGGGCGCGGCACCTTCTTTCATCGCCACTCGGTGTTGCACAACCAGAAGGATGGCAGTAGCTATACACCGCTGATGTATCTGCATCCGGATCAGCCGACCTTTCTGGTCATCGACTCGATCCTCTCCGAGGAGGCGGTGCTGGGCTTTGAGTACGGTTACAGCACCGCCGAGCCCAACAGTTTGGTGATCTGGGAAGGGCAGTTCGGCGACTTCGCCAACGGCGCGCAGGTGGTCATCGACCAGTTCATCACCTCCGGTCAGACCAAATGGGGCCGTTTGTGCGGGCTGGTGATGTTGCTGCCGCACGGCTACGAGGGCCAGGGTCCCGAGCACTCCTCGGCCCGGCTGGAGCGTTTTCTGCAACTGTGCGCCGAGCAGAACATTCAGGTGGTGGCGCCTTCGACCCCGGCCCAGTGCTTCCACATGCTGCGCCGACAGATGCGGCGCGCCTTCCGCAAACCGCTGATCGCCATGAG
>DAIRDI010000198.1:0-6080 GCA_036796235.1 Candidatus Competibacteraceae bacterium
TAGGTCGCGAGCGCCGGTCAGGTAGGCCACGACCGCAGGCCCGTCCATCATGAAACCGGTGTGTCCACCCTGATTCGGATAGTTCGGCATTCGTGGCGCGTCGCTGGCGGACGGTAAGCCCGGTATGGGTTTCATGCATCTGTGCGCTAGCGAACAGACGCCCGCCAGGGAACCTGGTAGGTTTGCCTTAGTTTCATCCACAGAGAGGAGAAGCACCATGCCTTTAATTCAATTAATCGTTGCGCTTGTGGTCGTCGGCGTCGCCCTCTGGCTGATCAACAACTACATCCCAATGGACGGCACCATCAAGAAAATCTTGAATGTGGTCGTGATCATTGTCGTGGTCCTCTGGCTGCTATCGGCCTTCGGGATCTTGGGTTCCATGCAAGGGATGCGAGTTGGATAGACCGGATCGACCAGCCAGATTTTATCAATCGGAGGAGACTCGATGAACGCCATCAAGATTGCAGCCATCGCGCTGATCGTGGCCGGCGTCCTGGGCTTGACGTATGGCGGTTTCAGCTATACCAAGGACACTCAGCAAGCCAAGATCGGTCCGCTCGAACTGACGGTTCAGGAGCGGCAGACGGTCAACATCCCGCTCTGGGCGGGCGTGGCGGCGATAGTGGCGGGCGGACTCCTGCTGTTCGTCCCCAAGAACAGCTAACCGCCGCCGCTTTGGCGACTCTCAAAACTCCCTCCTCCCGGAGGGAGAAAACCCGTCGTCGGAAACGCGATTTCCGGCGCCCTGCAAGCCGACTAAACCGCTGCTCGTGCGTCGAGCAAGCCCTTAAAAATTCCGGCGACTGGCCGGATTACCCATTCAGAACAGGAGCAAGCCCCCATGTTAACCAGAGACGAATACGTTGCAAAAATGAAGCAACGACTGGACAAATGGAACACGGAGATGGATGCCTTGGAGGCCAAGGCGCTGAAAACCCAGGAAGAGGCCAAGGCAAAGTATCAGGAGCAGATCATCGCGCTGCGCGCCAAACGTCAGGAAGGCGAAGAAAAACTGAAGGCGCTCCAGTCCGCGAGTGAAGACTCCTGGGAAAAACTCAAAGCAGAAACGGAAAATGTTTGGGACGCTTTAAAGGATTCCGTGCAGACCTTCAAATCGCATTTCAAATGAAGGGTCACCCTTCACACTGCGTAACGCGCGAGACCCTAACCTTCATCATTCCCCCGGATTATCACCATGAAATCATTCAATCGATTCGCTCCTTTTTTCTTAATCCTTTTGCTCGCTTCGCTCTGGGGATGCGCCTCGACGGCAACCCAGTCAAGCACGGGAGAATATGTGGACGACACCGTCATTACCACCAAGGTCAAGGCGGCAATCTTCAACGATCCTTCGCTGAAATCGGCGGAGATCAACGTCGAAACCTTCAAGGGCGTGGTGCAATTGAGCGGCTTCGTCAGCTCTCAGAACGATATTACTCAAGCCGTCCGCGTCGCGCGTGATGTTCCGGGCGTGGTGTCCGTCAAGAATGCCATGCGGCTCAAGTGACGGGGGACCGAGCGTCGCGAACCGCGAACCGCGAACCGCGAACCGCGAACCGCGAACCGCGAACCGCGAACCGATCTCCGGGCCTCGGGTCCGGGGAACGGTTCGCTCCGAAGCTGACCGCCCCCAGTCCGATCCGGTGGTGGATCACTTCCAAGATTGAGGAACGCTATCTGTGCTAGCGCACAGACAACCCATCATCTCGCGTACCCATGTAAAATGGCCGGCGGCAGGTTCCCAGAGACTTAAGGAGTCACCGTGAACGAGATGAAACGAGCAGACCCTCGACCTCTAGCCAAGATGGCTACCGGCATTGAGGGGTTTGACGAGCTGAGCGGCGGCGGGTTGCCCCGGAACCGCACGACGCTGGTGATGGGCGGTCCGGGATCAGGCAAAACCGTCTTCTCGTTGCAAACCCTGGTCAACGCAGCCCGCCAGCGCGCCGAATCCGGCATTTTCGTCGCCTTTGAAGAGAGGGGCCGTGAGGTCGTGGCGAACGCCCTTACCTTCGATTGGGGTTTGCCCGTGCTGGTGGAAAACCAGATCTATATCCTCGACGCGCATCTGTCGCCCACCGTCGTCCAGTCGGGCGAGTTCGACTTGAGCGGCATCCTGGCCATCCTCAAGGCCAAGAAAGAACAAATGAACGCCCGTTGGATCGTGTTTGACGGCATTGATGTACTGCTGAGGCTGTTGCGGGATCCACTTTTGGAAATGCGGGAAATCTATCGGCTCCGGGACTGGCTGACGGACAACCAGTTGACCGCCATCGTCACGGCCAAGACGGATAGCCAGACCTCCGAAATAGTGAACTACGGCTTCATGCAGTTCATGGTGGATTGCGTGATCCGCTTCGACCGGCGCCTGGAGTACGGAGTCCCGACGCACCGGCTCCAGATCACCAAATATCGCGGTTCGGATTTTTCGCCGGGTGGATTTTCGCTCAGCTTCGGCCGCTCCGGCATCGAAGTGGCCGCCCCCGAACCGCCCGAAATCATTCACGAGGTCTCGACCGAACGGGTGTCGGCGGGCTTCGAGCGTTTCGACGTCATGTTGGGGGGCGGTCTGTTCCGGGGCAGCAGCACGCTGATCACCGGAGCGCCCGGCACCTCCAAGACCACGTTGATCGGCAAGTTTGCCGAGGCCGCCTGCCAGCGCGGCGAGCGCACCCTGTTCGTGAGCTTCGACGAGGGCGCCGATCAAATCACGCGCAATTTGTCTTCGGTGGGCATCGATCTCCACGCGCACGTCCAATCCGGCCTGTTGCGGATGTATTCCGGCCGGACTGAAGCGTGCAGCGCGGAAGAGCACTTGATCAAGCTGCGTGCGTTGATCCGCGACCATCAACCGCGGTGCATGGTGATCGATCCCCTGTCCGCGATGGCCAAGGCCGGGGGGATCAGCATGGCGCGCTCGGTCGCCAACCGGCTCATCCACCTGATGAAAGATAGCATCATCACCGTAGTGATCAGCGCCCTCATCGAGGGTAACGATCCTCAAGCGGAAGCGACCGATCTCCAGATTTCGACCATTGCCGACACCTGGATTCATCTCTCGTATGTGGTGCGCGGCGGCGAACGCAACCGGGCGCTGACCATCGTCAAGTCGCGGGGAACCTGGCACTCCAATCAGGTGCGCGAACTGGTGCTGAGCGAAACCGGCCCGATGCTGACGGACGTCTATTCCGCCGGGGGCGAGGTGCTGATGGGCACGCTGCGCTGGGAAAAGGAGGCGGAGGAGATTGCTAAACAGAAACAACGCCGGGCCGAGTTCGAGCGCAGGCGACGCGATCTGAAATTTGCCGAAGCGGATACCCGGACCCGGATCAAAACCCTGGAGTTGGATCTGCAAAGGCAGCAGGCCGAACTGGCGTTGTGCATGCTGGATGATGAAACGCGGATGCTGTCCTCGAGCGAAAGAGAGCACGAGTTGCGCCGGATGCGGGATGCGGACCTGCCCATCGACCCAGAACCGGCGGTCGTCCCCCCCGGTCCCGTGACGCCTTGTGACGCCTCCGGTTCTGGAACTCGCAATAAAGCCGGCCAGGAGGAATGAAATGCGCCGTCAGCAGATCGCCAAGTCCTTCGACCCCAGCGCAGTGGCGGCGGTGAGGGTGATGCGGCTTTACGTAGTGGGCGGCGCGCCGAATTCGGTTCAGGCGCTCGCCAATCTTGAGAGGATTTGCCAGCAGCACTTGAAAGGCAACTATCAGTTGGAAATTGTGGATGTATTCGAACAACCGCTTCGTGCCCTGGCCGATGGCGTGATCGTCACGCCCAGTCTCATCAAACTGTCTCCGCTGCCTGCCGCGCACATCGTCGGCAACCTCAGCGATCAACATAAAGTGCTGCTCGCGCTCGGACTGTAAGGAAAATCCAATGACCACCGCATATCCCGTGGCGCAAGCCGAGACCGATCGACCGGAAGCCGAGGTCGCGTTCGCGGCGTTCATTCGGCGGCTGATCCAGGATGCCTCGACGCTGCAAGCGATCGACTCGGGCGAGGTGGACGCCATCATTGATCCGGTGAGCGGCCGCGCCATCCTGCTGCCAGAAGCGCGGGAGGCGCTGCGTCAGGGCGCGGCGCCCACCAACCAGATGCTGGCGACCCTGTCCCATGAGGAATATCAACGCTTGCTGGCCGCCGGTCTCGAACCGGTCACGCTCGCGGCGGGGGACATCCTCCACGAACCGGGGGAGTTGATTCAGCAGATCTACTTTCCCAACGCGGGCCTCCTGGTTTCCTTGCTGACTACGGTCCAGAACCACATGGCTTTCGAGATCGGACTGGTCGGCAGCGAAGGCATGGTCGGACTTCCCGTGGCGCAGGGGATCGACACGGCGTCCGTTCGCGCCGTGGTGCAGGGAGCGGGCACGGCCCTGCGAATGGAATCCTCTCGCTTTCGCGAAGCCCTGAAAACCAGCCCCGTATTGCAACGCACGCTCCACCGCTATACCCATGCCTTGATCGCCCAGATCACGCAAACCGCCGCGTGCAACCGCTTTCATCAGGTGGAGGCGCGCCTCGCCCGTTGGCTGCTGATGGCGAGCGACCGACGCCAGTCAAACCCACTCCGTTTTACCCACGAAGGGCTGGCGGACCTGCTGGGGGTGCGCCGGGTCGGCATCACTGTGGCGGCCACCGCCCTGCAGCAACAAAAGTTGATCCAATACAGCCGCGGCAACATAACGATCCTGGATCGGGCAGGTCTCGAAGCTTCCGCTTGCGAGTGTTACCAGAAGATCAAGGACCTTTTCGACCGCGCATAGTAGGATCAAGGCGCCACTCGTGCGTGGTCGGAGGTTTATCTAACCGCGGTTCGGGTCGAGGAAATCCAAGCTTGGCAACGGCTGATACGGAAATACCGCTATTCAATGGCATCGCTCCCCGACCTTAGAGTCGTGGATTCTCGGTTTGAACCAAAACCAGCGCACCGCGCAGTCGAGTTAAAAACCGACCCGGCATTGCCCGTCCGGCTCGGGCGCGAAGGACCAGCGGATCAGCAAGTGTTGGCAGTTCGAATCCGCCGCCGTGACGTGGATGGAACGTGTCTATCCAGGATAAGCCAGCAGGATAGCGGTGATTGTAACCGATTCCCGATTCATCCTTGGATGCTGCTGTTGGGTCGGGTTCATTCTTCCGGCGCTTTACTGATACTCTCAAGCAGTCTTTCAATCTCGAAAATCAGCGCCGGTAAATTCGGTTGTGTGAAACTCATTTCTGGGGCAGGAACACGATGGTGCTTAATATCAGGCTGGATGTGCTTATGGTGTGGATGTGTACTTTGAAGCGTTGGATCATCAGGATGAGGTTGTGAATCGTACCAATACAACTTATCTTCACCTTGCCAAACTTCATAACCATACCCATCAATCATCGCGGGCAAGCGATCATAGGTCAGGCGTTCGCGGATAACGGCCCGGACATTGTGCTCAAAATAGAGTTCACCAGAGACCCGAGCCAAGGTCGCGCCAATGCGGATCAATATAACGGTACTACGCACGACTGATGGAAACTGCTCCATCAGGCCGTACAAGAATAGCTCGTAATCTTCTAGTGTTCGAAGCGAATTACTCATACGGTCGCTACACGGATAAGCCCTTCGAGGCTGGGAGCATTCTGCTGGAGCCGTTGAACTTCGTTGCGGTATTGAGCTTGTCGCGCCAGCCAAGTGTGATAGATGCTGGCCCATTCGCCAAAATCCAGCATCCAGGCATCATCCTCTGGCTCTTCTCCGCTCGTGTAGGCTGCATGGAACGTCTCCGAACGAATACCATATTTGCGTTCGAAGGACAGCAATTCTTCCTCAAGGGCATGAATATCAGCCAAGATCTCTTGAAGTTTCATTGTCTATCTCCACACCCAATTAGGCATTAGCTACCCTGTGAAACGAAACGTCAACATAGACAAAACCACGAACGACCGCAACCATTGATCTGCCGCTGAGGTTACATCTCATCCCAATCCCCCCGCGCAGGGGAGGAGAGGACTCATGAGTAATCGACAGCGATCACACCATCTGCCGCAACACATACGGCAGGATGCCGCCATGTTGGTAGTAGTGGATCTCCTG
>DAIRDI010000199.1:0-6038 GCA_036796235.1 Candidatus Competibacteraceae bacterium
GTTGGCTGTTCACCGGGTTTCCCTGGCTGGCGCCCGGTTACAGTCAGACCGACGCGCCGCTCGGCGCGCTCGCGCCCTCCCTGGGCGTGTTCGGCGTCGGCTGGGCGGTGCTGGTCAGCGCCGGCCTGCTGCGAACTCTGCTCCATGGTCCTCACTGGCGGGCGCGACTGGGCGGGTTGGGGTTGCTGGCGGCGTTGTGGCTGGGCGCTTGGGGACTGGGCCATATTTCCTGGGTCGAGTCGGCCGGACCGCCGCTGCGCGTCGCCATCGTGCAGGGCAACATATCCCAGGATCAGAAATGGGAGCCGAACATCCTCGACGACACCCTGCAACGCTACGTCCAACTCAGCCGGCCCGAGCACGGCCGCAGCGATGTGATCATCTGGCCGGAAACCGCGATCCCGGCCTTTTTGGACGACGTGCGTTCCTTTGTCGCCGCATTGGCGGAAGAGGCGCGGCAGGCGCAGGTGGATTATATCGCCGGCATCCCCACCGGCACCTGGGAAACCGGCGTGTTCCACAACAGCCTCATCGGTCTCGGCCTCTCGTCTGGCCTGTACCACAAGCGCCGGTTGTTGCCGTTCGGCGAATATCTGCCGCTGCGGACGCTGTTCCTGTTCTTCCGCGATTGGGTGGATATCCCGATGGCTGATTTTACCCCCGGCGGGGGCGAGCAACCGTTGTTCCGCGCCGGCGGTCAGCCGGTCGGGCTCTCGATCTGTTTCGAAGCGGTCTTCGGTAGCGAAATCCGCTTGGCGCTGCCCGAAGCGACCTGGTTGGTCAACGTCAGCAACGACGCCTGGTTCAAGGATTCCACCGCGCCGCACCAGCACCTGCAAATCGCCCGGATGCGCGCCCTGGAGGTGAGTCGGCCGATGGCCCGCGCCACCAACACCGGGGTTTCGGCCTTCCTCGACGAGCGCGGCCGAATCCAGGCTCGCGGCGCGCAGTTTCAGGCGGAAGTGATTCGCGGCGAGGTGCGGCCCGTGCGTGGGCTAACCCCCTACGCCCGCTTTGGGGATTGGCCGGTGGTCGGGTTGGTGCTAGTGTTATCCGGACTGGGGCTGTTCCTGAGCCGACGCACGATCACCAACCGGCATGACTGAAGACTCGACCCCATCGCGATACGTCGGGCGCTACGGTTGCGCCTGGCGATCCGGATGGCGACGTCTGACCCTCGCCCTCGCCCGAAACCGCTGGTGGCTGGCCGTGGCTGGCCTGGCGAGCGGCTTGGTGGGTGGCGGCGGTCTGCTGTTGGCGGCGTCCTGCGCCACACTCCTTCCGCCCCGCAGCATCGATGACGCCTGCGCCCTGTTCGCGGAACATGGCGACTGGTTCGTCGGCGCCCGGGTCGCCAGCCAACGTTGGGATGTACCCCTACCAGTGTTGTTGGCGATCATCCATCAGGAATCATCCTTCCGGGCCGAGGCCCGGCCCCCGCGGACCTGGCATCTCGGTTTCATTCCCGGTCCTCGCCGTTCTTCCGCCTACGGCTACAGCCAGGCGCTGGACGGCACCTGGAGCGATTATCTCGCCGCGACCGGTCAGGAGCGGGCCAAACGCAACCGGTTCGGCGATGCGGTGGATTTCGTCGGTTGGTATGTCAGCGAAACCCACCGGCGCAACCGCATCGCCAAAAGCGACGTCTACAACCAGTACCTGGCCTATCACGAGGGACATCGCGGCTTCGCCAGAAGCACCTACCAGCAAAAACCCTGGTTGATGCGACGGGCCCAGCAGGCGCGCCAGCAGGCCGACCGCTACCGGGCGCAACTGCATCGCTGCGAGGCGCGTCTGGCCGCCAGGTAGCGGGCATAAAAAAACCGCCAGCAGATCCGGCTGGCGGTTAAGTACAGGATATTGAGCTTAAACACGCTTCGCTGTGGAATTCAGCTTAAGCGGGAATCATTTAACGATAATTTCTCGTCCGGGTAAATCGGGATAATCGACAGCTCGATCAGGGTTTATACTTAATTTCGTGCAATCGCGAAGCCGCTCCTCACGGTTCCTCGCTAACCCGAACGAAGGTGACGCCTCCGCAGGCCGGACAAGGCCCGATCACGGTGGGCGCGTGGAACGCCGCTTGCGCGCCGCAATTCGCGCACCGCAAGGTTCCCGGTCCGGTGATTTCACCGCTGCGATACTCGACAATCTCAACCTCTTCCACGCCTTCCACGCCTTCCACGCCCTCCGCCGGCGGCGCGAACTCGCGCAGCTCCAGTCTTGACTGGTCCACGCCCCGCTGGAAGAAATCCAGCATCCGGTCTTCCAGCAATTCCAGATCGAAGCGCAGCCAGTCGCGTAGATCGCGCCCGGTGGTGGTCAGATACTCGCCGGCGTCCTCGAAATCGCGCTTCAGATAGCCGCCGATCAGCCGGGCTTCCTCACGCGTCAATTCACCCAATTCCACCGCCTTTTCCGCCGCGTGCTCGATACTGGCGTGAAGTCGCGGAAACGCCGCTTTCTCGGCCTGCTCCAATTCCTCCAGCCGATGTTTTACTCGTTCCATCATCCGGTCATAGGCTTGGACCAGGCGGTTGCCGTGGGTCGGTTCGGTCATCTCGGATTCTCCCTTGTCGCTGGTTGACAGCTTCTGGCGCGATTCGCAATGCGTCGGACTGGCTGTATTCTAGCTCTTCATCCCAACTTCCGCCGCGCCGTCGTCCCGATGATCAGTCCGTTCGGCGTTATGGTCGCAAATGCCTCTGGCTGGGTTATGATTAGCAGCAACGGCTTTCCTAAACCTCCGAACGGCGCCGCCATGGCCCCGCGACCCCTGAAACCCCGCGACATTCCCAACCTCATCACCGCCCTGCGCATCCTGCTCGTGGCGCCCTTTCTGTGGCTGCTGCTGGAAGAACGCTACGGGTCGGCCCTGGCGCTGTTCGTGATCGCCGGCGCATCCGACGCGCTGGACGGCTTCTTGGCCAAATACTACGGCTGGACCAGCGAATTAGGCGGGTTGCTCGATCCCATCGCCGACAAGCTGCTGTTGCTGGGCGCGATTCTGGCGCTGGGATGGCTGAACGAACTGCCGGGCTGGCTGGTGGCGCTGGTGATCGGGCGGGACTTGGTCATCGTCAGCGGCGCGCTCGCCTATCACCTGCTGGTCGAGCGCGTGCGGGCCGCGCCGCTGCTGATCAGCAAGCTGAATACCCTCACCCAACTCGTGCTGGTCTGCGCGATCATCATCCATTATGGGCTCATGCCGCTGCCCGAGGCGGGCTTGAACACGCTGATCTATCTAACCGCCCTGACCACGGTCTGGAGCGGCGCGACCTACGTTTGGCGGTGGGGATGGCTGGCTTGGCGCAAAAGCCGGCGGTCTCCAACCGGCTCCAGCTCTAACAAGACGTAACGGCCTTCCATCACGCTCGGTCGTGGAACCGCCTCAAAACGCCGGTCGCAAATCCACCACCCGTTTGGCCTTGCCCTCGGACACCGGCAGACTGCCCGGTTCGCGCAGCTCGACGACCGGTTTGACCAGAATCGCCGACCGCAACCGTTCGCTGATCCGTTCGCGCAGTTCGCCCAGCGTCCGCGGATCGTCGGCGAACAGAGGGGGGTGAATCTCGGTTTTGACCACCAGTTGGTCCAATGCCCCCCTTTTTTCCAACTGGATTAGATAGTTGGTTCCTATTTCGGGCATCTTCATCAACGCGCCCTCGATTTGGGAGGGGAACACGTTGACGCCGTTGACGATCAGCATGTCGTCGCTGCGCCCCACGATCCGCGCCAGCCGGCGATGGGTGCGCCCGCAGGGACAGTGGCCGCCGACCAGCCGCGAGAGATCGCGGGTCCGATAGCGCAACAGCGGCGTCGCCTGTCGTTGCAGGGTGGTCATGACGATTTCGCCGGTTTCTTCCTCGGGCAGCGTTTGCCCGGTTTGTGGGTCGATCACTTCCAGGACGAACGCATCTTCCCAAAGGTGCAAACCGGTCTGATGCTCGCACTCGAAGGCCACGCCGGGACCGTTCATCTCGCTCAGACCGTAGGAGTTATAAGCCCTGATCCCAAACAGAGCCTCGATCTTGTGGCGGGTTTGCTCCGAGTGCGGTTCTGCGCCGATGAACGCCTTGCGCAACCCGAGTTGCTCGCGGGCGACGCCTTCTTTCGCCAGCGTCGAGTGCAGGTGCAACAGATAGCTGGGCGTTGCGTGCAGCACGGTGGTCTGGAAATGCGTCATGAGCTGTAGCTGGCGGCTGGAATTGCCGGAACTGGCTGGAATCACCAGCATTCCGACCCGCTCCGCGCCGTAATGCAGACCCAGGCCACCGGTGAACAGTCCATAGCTGGTCATGTTCTGGAACACATCGCGAGCGGTGGCGCCGGTGGCGACGATGCAGCGCGCCACCAGTTCGGTCCACCGGTCGATATCTCCTTGGGTGTGGTAGATCACCGTCGGCATACCGGTGGTGCCGCTGGAGGTGTGCAAGCGCACGACCTGCTCCCGATCGACCGCCAGGAGGCCATCGGGATAGGCCGCGCGCAGATCGTCCTTGGTGGTGAAGGGCAGGTTCCGTAAATCCCGCAAACTGCCGAGGTCTTCCGGATGGGTCAAACCCACCTCGGTCAGTCGGCGCCGATAAAAGGGGGTCTTCAGCGCCCATGCCAGGGTTTGGCGCAGGTTGGCCAGTTGCAGACGCTCCAGCGCCTCGCGTTCCATGAATTCAATCGCCGGGTTCCAAACCGGTACGTTCATGCCGCCGCCTTTTTCGTTATCGTGGGACCGGGATTTAGCATCGCGGATACCGCCGGCGGCCGATCGCACGAACCGAAACGCCGAGGTGAGTCGCGGATGGTAGCATGCCCCGCTCCGCGCGCATCGTCACCGTAATGTTGAATATTGCGGGCAGCAGTCAGCAATGATCTTTAGAGCGATTTCGCCGAGTGCCCGACTACTGGGGCGTTTGGTTTGCCCATCAGTACCAAATCCACCCATGAAATGGCGATGGGCAAACCAAACGCCCCAGTAGTGCTTCACCCGTCCTGAATTGACGGGTAGAGGCGCTTGAGCTTGAGGCGAGCGTTGGGGGGGGTGAAGCGCCAGTTCACCGGCCGGGGGTCGGCGTTACGGGCCTGTTCCCAGGCGGCCACCTCGCGGGTCAAGGTATCGAGGTCGGGGATGCGGCGGTCCAGGCACTGCCGGCTCAAGACGCTCAGTTCGATCTCGGCCACGTTCAACCCACTGCCGTGTTTGGGGGTGTGATGAATCTCCAGCCGTTCGAGCAGCGCGCGGGCCACGGCCGGCTCGAAGGCCTCGTACAGCGCGGCCGGCTGGTGGGTGTTGAGGTTGTCCATGACCAAGACCACCTGCTCGGCGTGCGGATAGCGGACCTCCCCGATAACACCTCCCGTACCACCCAGAGCACTTCGTGGCCCTAGTCCGGTTGCAAACCATCCATGGCGAGGATCAGTCGGCCTTGCTGGCGAAACCGAGTTCGTCGCTCCGGTGAGGCCAAAGCCACGCTCACCAACTCCTCATAACGTTGTAACAACGCATCAACCGTCCGCGGAGCGATCCTGACCCCCTGTCCGGTGAGCGCTTGATGAATTTCGACCACGGTGCGATGGTCCTGATAGCGGCGGGCGCCTATCCAGGCGATCACATCCAAACCAAACTCGTGATGCGGCAGCGCCAGCCGCCCCTCCAATTCCGGTCGGTACGGCCGATGGTAAAACGTACAGGCCCGATTCACACAGCGCCGGATTGGCAATTTCACGGCGATCACCCCTTCCAAGGTCGTGATCGTCCGGTGATTCTCATAGGCAAACCAGAGGGGTCCTCCACACGCTGGACAGCGCCGGTTCAAGCAGGTTAATGCTAGCGTCTGCATCGGTGGCGCTTGACGTGATTCTGGCCATCGAGTCTCTCCTACTTGCTTCTCCAGTCAGGATGCCTCTTTAGACCCTCTAGCTAAGTTTGCCGTGCTAGAAAAAAAACTTTCGCTGCTGCTGGGACTGGAATCGATCCCAACCCCTAGGGCGCTATCCTGATGAACGCCGCCGTCGCCCTGAGTCGCGAGATCGGCGTACAG
>DAIRDI010000200.1:0-2706 GCA_036796235.1 Candidatus Competibacteraceae bacterium
TACTGTTCGGCCCCCCGGGTCTGGGCAAGACCACGCTGGCGCACATCATCGCCGTCGAGATGGGCGTCAATCTGCGCCAGACCTCGGGGCCGGTGCTGGAGCGACCCGGCGATGTCGCCGCCCTGCTCACCAATCTCGAACCGCGCGATGTGCTGTTCATCGACGAGATCCATCGGCTGAGTCCAGTGGTGGAGGAAGTGCTGTATCCGGCGATGGAGGATTACCAGATCGATATCCTGATCGGCGAGGGGCCAGCGGCGCGCTCGATCAAGCTGGACTTGCCGCCGTTCACCCTGGTGGGCGCCACGACCCGCGCTGGATTGCTGACCTCGCCGCTGCGCGATCGCTTCGGTATCGTCCACCGGCTGGAGTTCTATACTCCAGAAGAACTGACCACGATCGTGACGCGGTCGGCGCGGATTCTCGGGGTCGAAATCGCCGAACCCGATGGCGCGGCGGAAATCGGCCGACGCGCGCGGGGCACGCCGCGCATCGCCAATCGGTTACTGCGGCGGGTGCGCGATTTCGCGCAGGTGCGTGCGGACGGCCGGATCACCGTCGAGGTGGCCCGACAGGCGCTCGACCTGCTTAAGGTGGACGACCGGGGTTTCGACGAGCAGGATCGGCGGTTGCTCTGGCTGACCATAGACAAATTCGCCGGCGGGCCGGTAGGCTTGGATACCCTGGCGGCGGCGCTGGGCGAGGAGCGCGGCACCATCGAGGACGTGCTGGAGCCGTTCCTGATCCAGCAGGGGTTCCTGATGCGCACCCCGCGCGGGCGGGTGGCGACCGCCCATGCCTATCGGCATTTCGGTCTGGCGACCGCCAGCCCAGCCATCGGCGACCTGTTCGGCGCCGCGCCCTGAGCGAGGGCTCCGCAGGCTTTACCGATCCACCGATAACGCCGTATCTTTATGTTTTTTTAATTATTAACAGCGATCTGTTCGTGAAAGAAAAACGGGAGAAATCATAGGTGGCCCATGATTTATCGTTCTGGAGCCTGATCGCCAACGCCAGCCTGATCGTGCAACTAGTCATGCTGGGGCTGGTGCTGATCTCGCTGAGTTCGTGGTGGGTAATCATCAAAAAAGGTCTGGTGCTGGCGTCCGCGGCGCGGGCGGCC
Organism: Candidatus Competibacteraceae bacterium; assembly: GCA_036796235.1. Classification (GTDB taxonomy): domain Bacteria; phylum Pseudomonadota; class Gammaproteobacteria; order Competibacterales; family Competibacteraceae; genus REEE01. The sequence continues at coordinate 1,124 of DAIRDI010000200.1, forward strand.
GACCAATTCGAGGATGACTTCTGGTCGGGAATCGACCTGGCCTCGCTTTACGCGCGCGTCAATCGCCAGAAGGAAGCAGTCTGGGGCATGGAGGCGATTTTCCTGGCGGGATTTCAAGAGTTCCTGCGGTTGCGCGCTCAGCCGACCATGGATCCGGAATCGGTGGTCAGCGGCGCCCAAAGGGCGATGCGGGCCACCGGTTCGCGGGAGCTGGATCATTTGGAGATGTATTTGCCGCTGCTGGCGACGACCGGCTCCACCAGTCCGTACATCGGACTGTTCGGCACGGTCTGGGGCATCATGAACGCCTTCATCGCCCTGGGCATGACCCAGCAAGCCACCTTGGCGCAGGTAGCGCCGGGTATCGCCGAGGCGCTCGTCGCGACCGCGATGGGGTTGTTCGCGGCCATTCCGGCGGTGATCGCTTACAATCGTTACGCGCATGAGGTGGACCGGGTGGCCAACCGTTACGAGACCTTCATGGAGGAATTCGCCAACATCCTGCAGCGTCAGTCCTACCACTTGCGCAAGAGCCGCACCGAAGCCCCCCGCGCCGGCGCGACTCAAGGTTAGCTTATGCCCCGACGCAGCTCTCACGGCCGCTTGAAGGCGGAAATCAATATCGTCCCGTATATCGACGTAATGCTGGTGTTGCTGGTGATCTTCATGGTGACCGCGCCGTTGCTGAATCAGGGCGTGGAAGTGGATTTACCCAAGGCCCAGGCGGAAACCCTGGATACTACCCAGGAGATCGAGGCGGTAGTCTTGTCGATCACCCAGGACGAAAGCTGCTATCTGGGCGTGGGTCCGGAGCGGGCCGAGCCCGTGGAGTGCGACACCCTGGAGCCGCGTCGGGGAGTTATCGGGGAGTTGCTGGGGCGAACTCCACCACCCCCAATCTTGGTGCGCGCGGACCGGGAAATCAAATATGATCGGGTCATCCGGGCGATGCAGGCCCTGCGAGAGGCGGGCGCGGTTCGGGTGGGGTTGTCCACGGCGCCTCCAGACCCGCTGCCGAGCCGCCGGTGAGCGTTTGCCATGCCGGCGGTTCAGAAAACAACTTATCAGGATTTCGTGGCCACGGTCATCGCATTGGCGGTGCATGCCGTGGTCGGGATATTCCTGTTTGTTAGTTTGAACATTTCTGACGCGCTGCACGTCGAGCCGGTTGAGTACGATTTCATCCCCGCCGAGATCGTGGATGAAGCTGCTATTCGGGAAGCTCGGGAGCGACTGGCCGAAGAAGAGGCCCGGCGGCTGGCAGCAGAGGAAGCGGCACGACAGGCTCGGCTGGCTCAGGCCGAGCATGAGGCGCAGCAACAACGACAGGCCGAACAACTTCAGCGGGAAGAACAGGCGCGCAAAGCCGAGGCGGCTCGCGAGGCCGAGACTGCCCGCAAAGCCGAGGAAGCCCGCAAAGCCGAAGCGGCTCGTAAAACCGAGGAAGTCCGCAAAGCCGAAGCGGCTCGTAAAACCGAGGAAGCCCGCAAAGCCGAAGCGGCTCGTAAAACCGAGGCGACCCGCAAGGCCGAGGCGACCCGCAAGGCCGAGGCGACCCGCAAGGCCGAGGCGACCCGCAAGGC
>DAIRDI010000200.1:2806-5964 GCA_036796235.1 Candidatus Competibacteraceae bacterium
GCGACCCGCAAGGCCGAGGCGACCCGCAAGGCCGAGGCGACCCGCAAGGCCGAGGAAGCCCGCAAATTGGCTGCGGAACTGGCGGCCAAGGAAGCAGCCACTCGACATGCGCGGCAGTCGATCATGCCTCATGTCAGACGACACTGGATGCTTCCGCCTGGCACTCGCTCCGGTCTGTCTTGCACTCTCAAAATCACCATGACGGCTTCGGGCGTCGTGACTAAAGTTGATATCGTAAGAAGCAGCGGCAACGATATCTTCGATAATTCCGCCAAAGCGGCGGTGCTTAAAGCATCGCCACTACCCGTACCCTCGGATACCGCCATTCTGAGCGAGCTGAATTCCTTCCAATGGCGATTCAGGCCAGAGGACTAGGGAGCACGTGGAATTTTGGCAATAGTTTTATAGGCTTTATGGGAGGACATTCATTGAACAGGGTTTTCCTGCTTTTCGGGTTTCTGGCGTTGTTTTGCGTTGGCATGACGCAGGCGCAGCAAACCATTGATATCACAAAAGGCATTGAGGACGGCGGCATTCCCATCGCTATCGCGCCGTTCGGCGGCGAGGCGCCGGAGGATATTGCCGGGATCATCGCCACGACCCTCAAACAGACCGGTCAATTCGCGCCGCGCCCCGCGCAAACGCCGGCTGATTACGCCGTCGTGGGACAGGCTCGACCTGGCGGATCCCGAGGCTGGGTCGTGCAATTTGAGTTGACTGGCGCCCAAGGCGCCTCGCTGCTGAAGCTATCCTTCGATGTGCCGCCCAGCCAGTTGCGCCCAGTCGCCCAGCGCATCAGCGACCTGATTTATGAAAAAATTACCGGACAACGGGGCTTGGCTGGAACGCGCATCGCGTTTGTGGGGAAAGGCGGCGGTTCCTGGTTTCTCGTGATCGCCGACGCCGATGGCCAGAACTCTCAGATCATCCTGCGTTCCTCCCAGCCGATCATGTCACCGGCCTGGTCGCCGGATGGGAAGCGGTTGGCTTATGTGTCCTTCGAGGGTCGCCGCTCGCAGATCGTGGTCCAGGATGTCTATACTGGCGCCCGCCGCACCGTGTCCGTCGCCCCCGGCATCAACGGCGCCCCGTCGTGGTCGCCGAATGGCCAGCGGCTGGCGTTCACCTTGTCCAAGGATGGCAATCCGGAGATCTACGCGCTCGATCTGGCTGGCCAGGCTCCAGTCCGGCTGACCAACAGCAGCTCCATTGACACCGAACCGGTCTGGATGCCGGATGGCGGCATCGTTTTTACCTCCGACCGAGGTGGCTCGCCGCAGTTGTATCGCATCGGTCCGGGCGGCGGAGTGCCGCAGCGGCTCACGTTCCAGGGCGACTACAATGCTCGCCCGGCCGTATCGCCGGATGGTCGTTACATTGCGATGATGCATCGGCGCGGGGGCCGCTTCCATATTGCGGTGCTGGACCTGGCAAACCGCCAATTTCGGGTCTTGACTCGTGGTGGGGCGGACGAATCGCCCAGTTTCGCGCCGAATGGCGCGATGATCGTCTACTCCACCGGCCAGCGATTGGCGGCGGTGTCCGTGGACGGTAGCATGAAACAGGATTTCGCTATCCGCGGCAGCGCGCGCGACCCGGCTTGGGCGCCCTATGGTCGCTAATTTCGTTGATAACTTCACAGATGAGGGGAGAATCGCCATGCAAAAATTTATTCGCACTCTATTCGCCGCCGCTTCGTTCGCCCTGCTGTTCGGGTGCGCCGCAACCGGCGAGAATACCGAAGAGCAGGCTGGCGTCCAACCAGACGCAACGGCGCAACCGGGATTGGCGGGTCAGCCCGGACAGGAAGTTTACAGCTATCCTTACGGTCAGGCGCCGAGCGGCTATGAGTCCTATGACTTCTACGACACCACCACGGGTGGCGCTAGTCCCGGCGTTGCCGCCGTTCAGCCCGGCCAGACCACCGGAGCCGGCGCCGGTGCCAGCGCCGGCGCGGTTTCGGCGGATCGCATCGTGTATTTCGATTTCGACAGCGCCCAAATCCGGGCGGACAGTCGCCCCATCATCGAGGCTAACGCCCGAGCCATGGCCGGCAATCCACGGATCATCACCCAGTTGGAGGGGCATACCGACGAGCGCGGCAGCCGCGAATACAACATCGCCTTGGGCGAGCGCCGCGCCAATTCAGTACGCCAGTTCATGATCGCCATGGGCGTATCGCCCCAGCAAATCCGGGTCGTCAGCTTTGGGAAGGAGCGGCCGGCCGCCTTCGGTAGTGACGAGCAAAGCTATGCGTTGAATCGGCGCGTGGAAATCGTTTACTGAAGGATGGGACCTGCATGATCAGCCTCGGGATTCCGTGGTTACCGTTACTGGTGTTGGTGCTAGGTGGGATGGTGCTGCCCGGCGCCGGCTATGCCCAACGTCCATCGGACGGCGAACTGACGTTGGAGCTGTTGCAGCGGATCGAGCGCCTGGAATCAGAGGTGCGGCAGATTCGCGGCGAGTTGGAAATTTTCCGCCATCAACTCGAGCAGCAGGAACACGATGCCGCGGCTGATGATCCGTCGGCGGACGACGGGCGTCCTCCGGCCGCTGACTGGACGGAAGCAGACTGGCCGGCCAAGGCTGACGATCCACCAACACCCGCCTCATCCTCGATGGACGACGAGGTCGCGGCGGCGGTGACCGGAACGGAACGGACCGATTTCGACACGGCCCTCAACGAATTTCGCGAGGGCCGTTTTCGGGAAGCGATCATGAAGTTTCAGCAATTTCTGGGCGACTATCCGGAGAGTGGCCTGGCGGGAGATGCGCGGTACTGGTTGGGTGAGTCGTACTATTTGCGCCGGGATTACGACGCGGCCAAAGAGGCATTTATCGAACTGGGTTTGCGCGATCCGCAAAGCGTCCGGTTACCAGATGCGCTGCTGAAACTGGGTTACCTCTACGGGGAACAGGGCGATACCGCCCGGGCGCGGAACGTGTTGCAAAAACTGGTGCAGGTCTACCCGGATACCCAGGCCGCCAGCCTCGCCGAGCGGCGCTTGCGGTCGCTGCGCTAACGTGCTTCGAGCTTGCGATTTTGCGGAATCTTTGTAATATTCCCCCTCTTTCAAGGGGCCGTTAGCTCAGCCGGTAGAGCAGCAGACTTTTAATCTGTTGGTCGTGCGTTCGAACCGCACACGGCCCACCAG
>DAIRDI010000201.1:0-5934 GCA_036796235.1 Candidatus Competibacteraceae bacterium
CGTAGATCAACCGCGCCAGCACGTCGCGGCCCTGATCGTCGGTGCCCAGCCAGTTTTCGGCGGAAGGCGGCGCGGGCGCCGGGACCGGGAGGTCGTAATTGACGGTGTCGTGGCGGAAGCGGATCGGCGGCCACAGCATCCAGCCGTCCTCCTCGATCAGGTTCGCCAGATACGGGTCGCGGTAATTGGCCGCGCTGGGAAAAAAACCGCCGAAGTCGGTCTCGGCGTAGTCCCTGATCACCGGGACATGGAGCGAACCTTGGTGAACCACCAGCAACGGTCGGTCGTTCGCGATGAATTCCGCGCTCAGGCTGATTCCAAACAGCGCCAGAAACAGCCACAGCGACCAATAGCCGCGCTGGTTGGCCCGGAATTGCGCCAGCCGGCGTCGGGTCAGGGGGGTGAAGCGAAAGCGTGCTTGAATCATGAACCTCGGCAATCTTCTTCAAACCACCGCGGCGAGTCGCGGATTTCCAGGCGGCTATCCTACCGGATCGCGGAGCCTGGCGGGTGGCGAAACCTTGGTGCGGATCGTCCGCAACCAACCCGGCGCACCCCGTCGCAACCCCTCACTGATCCGGCCTGCTCGTCGCTTCCCACCTTGCTCGAAAGCTTGCGTCAGGCCACGGGGATGCCGCCGACCCGCCACATCCCGGTCCCCCTGGCAAAAACGCCTGCGCAACCTGCTGAATCATCCCATACGTTCCCAGGTTGCGCGCTTTATTCAGGAGACGGTGAAACCGGTGCTGGAGGTTCGCCCGCGAGATCCAACAACTTGGCAGGAGGTCCGAGCTCAGGAAGGCGAAGACGGGCGCGCTTGAGTTGAAGTCTCCCACGGCGCGGAGTCGGCCGTCGGTGGTATGATGGCCAGTAATCGGGCGAGTCCGCGATCAAGGAGTGCAAGCCGTGTCCGAATTGCCGAAAATCACTGTGTCGTCTCTCGATCTGGAACGCCTCGAAGCGCTGCTGGAGGGCATTCCATCGTCGTCCAACCCCGAGATCGAAGGTTTGAGGGCCGAATTGCTCCGGGCCAATATCGTGGCCCCTGAGGAGATGCCGCCCACCGTCGTGACCATGCACTCCAAGGTGCGGTTTGTGGTGGTGGAGACAGGCAAGGAGTTCGAACTGACGCTGTGCTATCCCCGCGATCTCGACGGGCAACCCGACAAGATTTCGATCCTGGCTCCCATCGGCAGCGCCTTGCTCGGATTAGCGGTGGGCCAGAGCATCGAATGGCCCCTGCCCGGCGGCAAGATGGCCCACGTGCGAATCGAAGACGTGATTTATCAGCCCGAACGGGCCGGTGATTACCATCGGTAGTCCGGAGCCTCCCGCCGTTCCACGGCAAACCCTGTTCACCCTTCCCGGGTCGCGAAGTCGATCTGGTAGGGTTGAGAATCGATTATGAGCACGCAATACATTGTTAACCAGGCAGGGGAGCGGGTTTCCGTGATTCTACCGATCGCGGAGTATGAAGCGCTGTTGCATGCCGCCGCTAGCGAGGATGAAACCGCCTATTTGCTGCGCGAACCGAACGGAAGCATCCTGCTCCAGCGCCTGGATGACTACCGACACGGGCGTAATATCATCGAGCGGGAATTGTTGCCTGATGAAGATTAAATTCATGGAAGGCGCCTGGACGGACTACCTCAGTTGGCAGTCCGACAAGGCTATGTTACGGAAGATCAACCGGCTGATTCAGGACATTCAGCGATCACCGTTCGAGGGGATCGGTAAGCCGGAACCCCTGCGGCATCAGCTTTCCGGCCAATGGTCGCGGCGGATCGATGCGGTGAACCGGATCGTGTACCTCGTGGAAAACGATGAAATCACGATCCTGCAATGCGGACGGCATTACAGCCCGCATTGAATCAACACGCTGCAACGTCGGGCAACAGCAAGGAGCCCAAATCCCCTCACCCCTCCCGCGTCGCGAAATCGATCCGGGGGTCCACCCAGTGATAGGTCAGGTCGCTGATCAGATTCAGCAACAACCCGATCAGGCTAAAGACGTACAGCGTCCCGAACATGACCGGGTAGTCGCGGTTGATCACCGCTTCGAAGCCCAACAATCCCAACCCGTCCAGCGAAAAAATCACCTCGATCAACAGCGAGCCGGTGAACAACATGCCGACCAGGGTGGCGGGAAAGCCGGCGATCACCAGCAGCATGGCGTTGCGGAACACATGCCCGTACAACACCCGCCGCTCGCTCAGGCCCTTGGCGCGAGCGGTGACCACATATTGTTTGTTGATCTCGTCCAGGAAGGCGTTCTTGGTCAACATGGTCAACGAGGCGAAGCCGCCGATCACCATCGCCGTCACCGGCAGGGTCAGGTGCCAGAAGTAATCCAGAATCCGCGCCGGCCAGCTCAAATCCGTCCAGTTATCTGAAACCAGCCCCCGCAGCGGAAACCAGTCCAGATAGCGTCCGCCGGCGAAGACGATGATCAGCAGGATGGCGAACAGAAAGGCCGGGATGGCGTAGCCGACGATGACCGCCGCGCTGCTCAGCACGTCGAAGCGCGAGCCGTCGCGCACCGCCTTGGCGACGCCGAGCGGAATCGAAATGACGTAGATCAGCAGCGTACTCCACACCCCCAGCGAAATGGACACCGGCAGCTTCTCCAGCACTAGGTCCAGCACCGCGCGGTCGCGGAAATAGCTCTTGCCCAGATCGAAGGTCAGATAATCCGCGACCATTCGCCCGAAGCGCGCGTGGGCCGGCTGATCGAACCCGAACTGGCGGTTGAGTTCGGCGATGAAGGCCGGGTCCAGCCCTTGCGCGCCCCGGTAGGCGCCCGCGTCGCCGGTACCTGTCGCGGCGGCCTTTCCCGCTTCCGCGCCCTCGCCGCCGCCGATCCGGGCGGTGGCCGCCACGGCGGTATCGCGAAGCTGCGCCAGCAATTGTTCCACCGGCCCGCCGGGGGCGATCTGGACGATGGCGAAGTTGATGGCGATGATGCCGACCAAGGTCAGTGGGATCAGCGCCAGGCGGCGGAGGATGTAGGCGAACATCGGGGCAATGGAGCGTTCGGCAAGGATCGGGGGAATGGTCGAACCAGGTTATCACGAAGAACAGGTCTTGAAGTCGCCCCGATCAATCCTCAATGGTCTCTATACGCGCACGACCCGCGCGAAGGCCTCGGCAGCCCACTGATTGATGCTCTTGCCGCTCGCTTGCGCGGCCATGGCGACCGCCGCATGGGTCTCGGGCGGCACCCGCAGCATGAGCCGGCCTGAATAGGGTTTCTGTGGCGCGCGATTCAGCTTCTCGCAGGTGGTCAGATAATCCTCCACCGCTTCCCCAAACGCCGCACGCAGTTCGTCCACCGACTCACCGTGAAACCCAACCACATCCTTGATGCCGGCGATATGACCGATGAAGCAGCGATCTTCCTCGCTGTATTCGATTCGGGCTGCATACCCTTTGTAAATCATCGTGTTCATGGTTTGATGCCTGCCTGCTCTAAGAAACTTCGCACATCGCGCACCTGGTAGGGTTTCGCCTCTTTCCCTGGGTGGGGCCGATGGAACGTCGCTACAACACCCTGTAGCTCGAAGCGCACCCGCGATCCGCTCCCTTCCACCGTCCGTGCGCCCACCGCCAGGAAAAGCGCTTCGATATCGCGCCACGCCAATGAGGCGGGTACCGGTGTTTGAAAGACCTTATCGAGGGTATCGCGATGTCGTTTGTTCACGACCAAATGATAGCATATTCTGCTATCGCATACCTGCGGAGAGACATGGGTTGGGGAAAGCGACTGTTGCAACCGATCCGAGCGGTGGCTAGCGGACCTCCACCCTCGTCTCCAAATCCCCCGCCGCGACCGCGTTCAGGTAGGTGAGAATCAAATCACGGGTGAGATAACGGCCGAATTGCTTTTCGTCCTGTTCGCGGACGATGGGGAATTGCGCCAGGATGTAATCGGCGTCGGTTCGATCCAACCCGTAGAGATGGAAGAACAAGGCGTCCAGCCGCGCCAGCCGGTGACGGCGGTCGTCTTCGTCCCAGACGAACGGTTCGCCCTCGTAGCCCATATCGGCGGCGAAGGGCCGCATATCCACGGCGGTGTAGGTAAGGCGGAGGACTTGCGCGCGGATGAAGTCGGCGATTTTGTAGGTGCCGAGCGTTCTCTCAAAGCATTCAATCTCGATAAATGGTAATTGCTCGATAATGAACAAATTTAAGTTCTGGCCTTGCACTTTCTGTCGAAGGGCAAAGTCGAACGGCATACAGTTCAAATTAGCCAAGAAAAGAGGCGAATAATGTTTATAGGCATCGACTTGGTCGCTCGAAGGTACAAATATCGGTATCGAGTTTCCAAATCCACAATAAGGGACAGCGCTTGCGATCATGGTGCGAATGTTGGTAGGAGCAGTTACGTGCTTAAACCCGATTACCCAAGAGAGATTGGGTGGAGGGCAAACCGATTCAACTGACACCCAAAACTGCGGTTCCGGCAACCAGTTCACATCCTGATGCTGCTTCAAGCTCGCCGGCTCGGGCTGAGCGGGCCGATGCAGATTGGCCGGGTTGACCACGATGCTGGCCGCGCGGTGGTCATACGCCTGCACCATTTTCCCTTCGTACAAGGGCACATATTCCTCCTGCCCCTTGCGCCAGCGATGGCCGCCCACCGGATAAAATCCCGCCGCCTCCAGTTCATCCCGCCGCTTGAACCGATGGGAATCGTTGGTCATGTCGAACATGCGCAGATAACGCACCGGCCAGACTTGCTGGGGCGGATCGGTGCGCCGGTCCACCAGCACCGGGCAGCGACCATAGATGGCCTTGGTGATCTCGGCGTCCCGCCGATGGCGGAAAATCGGCGCGGTGCCGGTGTTGGGATTGACGGCGGCGAAGTCGTCCGCGCTCAAGGCGAAGGAACGCTGTGGATCGTCGAGTTCCGCCACGGCATGGAGAAAAAAGGCGCAACGCGTTTCGGGGAAGGTGCGTTTGGCCCCGCCGAACACTAGAGCGCAGAACTTGAAACTCGCGTGGACATCGGGGAAGAAAACTTTCTTGTTCTCGAAATCCACCAACGCCGCCAACCGCCCCGTGGTGGCGATGCTTTTGAAAAAGGCGCTGGAACCCTTGTCCGAGGCGATCCCGGAAGGCGTCAGCAACCCCACGATGCCCCGCGCATTCACCAAGCTTTGCGCCCGCTCCACGAACAGCGCATACAGGTTCACGTCGCCGCCGGACAACAGCGGATACTCGCCGCTGTCCCGCGCGATCCGGGCGGCGGTCTCGGCCCGGTTCCTGGCTTGCTGGTACTCCAGCCACAAGCCATCGCCGGTTTTTTCCAACTGACCGATCAAGCGCTTGCGGTCGGCGGCGCGGACGGCGTGAGCGATGTCCGGCTGGCGCGCGGCGAACCATTCCACTTCCTGAAGCTTCATCCGGTCCCACGGCGGATTGCCGATGATGGCGTCGAAACCGCCCTGCGGCTGGCCGCTGTCCAGATGACGCCAAACTGTGGGAAACGCGATGGCCCAAGACAGGAAACCCTCCTGCTCGACCCGTTCGCCGGTTTGCCGCAGCAATTCCCGGATCGTCCACGCCTCGTCGCTGGCGAGGTCTCCGGCGACCACCGAACCGGCGTTGATCACGTCGATCACATCCCCGAAACGCCCCGACGCCAAATCGGCCCAGCCGCGTTGCCGAACCGGATCGTTCGCCGGCAGCCAGCGCAACGCCTGCCAAAAATCCAGCAGCTTGCGCAGCGGCGCGAGTTCCGCATCGATTTGCTCAAACAGATGCCGGGATTGGTGAACCTCGGCGATGTCCACATCGGTCAGATCGGCGATCTGGTTCATGCTGGCGGTGGCGACCGCGATCCGGGCCAGCTCGTTTATTTGAAACAGGGCGCCGAACGCACGCAACTCGTCCAGCACCGTATCGATCCGCTCGCCGTACAGGGCATCGCCG
>DAIRDI010000202.1:0-5920 GCA_036796235.1 Candidatus Competibacteraceae bacterium
CAGGAAAAACACCAGGCCCAACAACAACCCGACCAGCAAGCGTTGGCCGACGCCGGACGTGCGCTGTGGACCGAACACGAAGGGCATGGCGATCACCAGCATCGCTAGATAGGAAAGCGGGGCCAACAGCTTGCGCCACAGCGCCAGCCGGTAGCTTTGAGCGTCCAGCCCGTTGCGCTCCAGATAGTCCACGTAGACCCACAGTTCGCGGATCGACAGCTCGCCAGGGTTAGCCGCCAGCACGTCCAGAATCCGCGGGCTGATGTCCGAAGTGACGGTCAGTTCCTCCAGGTGTTCGGTCCGCACCCGATCGTCGTCCAGCAGACTGCGGCTGACCCCTTCCAGCCGCCAGCGCCCCTCCGCGTACCGCGCGCTTTGCGCGGCGGTCACGCTCGCGAGCCGGGCATCGGAACCGACCTCAAAAATCTGGATATCCACCAGTTGAACGCCGGGCAGCACCGCCCGGACATGGATGAAGTAATCACCATCCCGCGCCCAAAACCCACGCCCGCCGCGGATCGCCAGATCCTGGGTCTTGGCCACCGCTCGCTGCTCGCGGGCCTGTTGTTCCAGCGGTGGGGCGACGAATTCGCCGATCGCCAGCACCACCAGGCTCAGCGCCAGACCGGCTTGCAGGGCGGAGCGGGTCAATCGAGTCAGGGACAGGCCGGCGGCGCGCATGACGATCAGTTCGCTGCCGCTGGCCAGCGCGCCCATGCCCAGCAGGCCGCCCACCAACAGCGCCATGGGAAACAACTCGTACAGGCGGCGCGGCTGGATCAGCGCCAAGTAGTGAACCAGCGCCGCGAAGTCGTAATTTCCCTTACCCAGATCTTCCAATTCCACCAGCAGACTCATAAAAGATTCGAGCAGCAGCAGCACCAGCAGGGCGGCCAGAGTCGCGGTGGCGACGGTGCGGAAGAGGTAACGATCGAGGATGTTCATAGCGGTTCGGTGCGCCCGCCGGCGCGGCGGAACAGCCGCCGGCTCCAGTCGCCAGCATAATGGTGGAGCAACAGCCCGGCGCCGAAGAGGAGAAACAGCCCATGGACCCACCATAGGCCGAGCGCGGCGTCGACCGCGCCGTGACTCAGCCAGGATTCCCCGACTCCGCTCAGATTGAAATAGATCGCATAGATCAACACGGCGGCGACGATTCGTCCGTAGCGGCCCTCGCGCGGTCGGGCGCGGGCCAGCAAGGGCGCCCACAGCGCGATGATCAGGACCTGGAGCGGACTGTTCAGCCGCATTTGCAACTCCGCGGCATGGCTCGGCTCGCGCGAACCCAGCAACTGGCGGGTGGGCAACGTTTCCCGACGCTGCCATTTCTCGGGCGGCGGCGCGGCCTCCACCCGCACGGTGGCCCGTTCGAAGCGGAGGATTTCGTAGTCGCCCCGACCGGGCGCGCCCCGGTAACGATAACCGTGGTCGAGCACGATGTGCCGGGCGCCCTCCTCGTCGAGGGCCTGCCGGCCCCGCTCGCCGGTGGTGATGCTGATCTCACCGTCCGGTTCGCGGCTCTGGACGAACACATTGCGCAACTCGCGCTCGTCCAGGGCGCCGATATAAATCACATGCTGGCCATCCAGTACTTCGCGGAAGGCGCCTGGCGCGAACATGGAGATTTCGGCTTCCTGGCGGGCCTTGGCCAGCACCTCGAACCGCAGTTCCATGGTGGCTGGAACCACCACGAACGCCAGAACGGCGCAAACCAGGGCCAACGGCGCGGCCAGCAGCAGGACGGCGCGATACACCGACAGCGGGCCGTAGCCGCAGGCGGCCAGCGCGGTCATCTCATGGTCGCGGTACAGGCGGCCCAGGGTCAGCATGATGCTCAGCAGGAACGCCAGCGGAATCAGCACGACCAGAAAATGGATGGCCTGCAAGCCGATCAGCGGGAAGATGGAATCCCGGGCCAGAAGGCCGCTGGCGGCCCGGCTTAAATAGTTGGCGAGGCGATGGCTGAGCACCATCGCCAGCAACGCCAGCACGATCGCCAGCAGAGTCAGGGTGATCTCGCGGATCAGGTAACGGTCGATGATGGAAGGCACGCTTCACCAAGCTCCTCACGCAGGCCCCTGTAAGACCGGATCATTTCCGGCTAGACTCATTTAATTCGCCTAATTCGCCTAATTCGCCTTCTGCCATCGTGCCGGACGCTCGGCGGTCGCGCGCTTTTCTCACACTCATCCACTCATCATCGGAGGAAGTCCATCAATGGAATTTACGGTCAAGAGCGGCAATCCGGAAAAACAGCGCACCGCCTGCCTGGTGCTGGGCGTTTACGAATCCCGGCGTTTGACGCCAGCCGCCGAACAGTTCGACGTCGCCTGCGGCGGCGCGCTCGGCGGTCTGCTGCGCCGGGGCGACCTGGAAGGCAAGCCCGGCCAGTCGCTGTTGCTGCTCAACATCTCCGGAGCGCTGTGCGAGCGGGTGTTGCTGATCGGCTGTGGTCGGGAACGCGATCTGGACGACCGCCGCTTCCGCCAGATTCTGAACCATGCCGCGACGGCGCTCAACGACACGGGCGCTACTGAAGCGGTGGTCTATCTGAGCGATTTGGCCGTCAAGGGCCGCGATCTGCACTGGAAAATCCGCCAAGCCGTCGAGTCGGTCGAGGAATCGCGCTACCGCTTCGACTCGCTCAAGAGCAAAAAGGATGCGCCGCGCCGGTCGCTGCGCAAGATTATACTCAGTGTACCCGGTCGGCGGGAACTGCCGGACGGCGAGCGGGCGGTGCGCGAGGCCGTGGCCATCGCCGCCGGAGTCAAAATGGCCAAGGACTTGGGCAACCTGCCGCCCAACATTTGTACCCCCACCTATCTGGCCGAACAGGCCCACGCTCTGGCCCAGGAGTTTCCAACGCTGCGCGTCGCGGTGCTGGAAGAAGCGGAGCTGGAGCAATTAGGCATGGGCGCGCTGCTGGCGGTCACGCGCGGCAGCGCCCAGCCGGCCAAGCTGATCCGGCTGGATTACCGGCAGGGACCGGCGACGCAGAAGCCTTATGTGCTGGCCGGCAAGGGCGTGACCTTCGACACCGGCGGAATCTCGCTCAAGGCGGGCGAGGGCATGGATGAAATGAAGTTCGATATGTGCGGGGCCGCCAGCGTGCTGGGCGCGTTGCGGGCCTGCGCGGAATTGCAATTGCCGCTCAACGTGATCGGGCTGATTCCGGCGGTGGAGAATATGCCCGGCAGTCGGGCCACCCGACCGGGCGATATCGTCACCAGCCTGTCCGGCCAGACCATTGAAATCCTCAACACCGACGCCGAAGGTCGGCTGATCCTGTGCGATACCCTGACCTACGCCGAGCGCGACGAACCGGCGGCGGTGATCGATATCGCCACCTTGACCGGAGCCTGCATCGTCGCGCTGGGCCGGCATCCGCACGGTCTGTTCAGCAATCACCCGCCGCTGACGCACGCACTCCAGGCCGCCGGCCACGTCGCCGCCGACCGGGTGTGGGAATTGCCCCTGTGGGAGGATTATCAGGAGTTGCTGGATAGCAATTTCGCCGACATGGCCAACATCGGAGGCAAGGACGCCGGCGCCATCACCGCCGCCTGTTTTCTGTCCCGTTTCGCCAAGAAGTTCCACTGGGCGCATCTGGATATCGCCGGCACGGCGTGGAAAACCGGCAAGGCCAAGGGCGCGACCGGGCGGCCGGTGCCGCTGTTGACCCAGTATCTGTTGGATCGCGCCGCTGAAGCCGAGCGGGAGGACGGGCGTGCCGCGCATTGATTTTTACGTGCTGCCCGACCGCAAGGAGAACGGTCGGCCGTTGCTGGCCTGTCGACTGGCGGACAAGGCCTACCGCCTCGGCCACACGGTTTATCTGCTAGTCGCTTCCGACGCGCAGGCGGCGACGCTGGACGATCTGTTGTGGACGTTTCGGCAGGACAGCTTCGTGCCGCACGAGCGTTATCCGCTGGCGGGCGAGGAAAGTTCGCCGGTCCTGATCGGCGCCGTCGCGCCGATCGCCGTCGAGGCTCAAGTATTGATCAACTTTACCGATACCCTACCCGAGGGCTTCGAACGCTTCGAACGGGTGGTCGAGCTGGTGGACGCGCATCCCGAGGTATTGGCCCAGTCGCGCGAGCGGTTTCGCCAGTATCGGGAGCGGGGTTGTGATCTGGAGACGCACAAGCTATAGGCAAGGGAAATATATAATCAGCCCATGAACACGTTGACTAAAGGCGCCAATGCTCCCCTGACGGCTTCAGGTACGGTGCGCGTCGCTCTCCAATGGCCGCCGCGAGGCGCCAATCTGGACGCGGTCTGCTTCGTCGTGGGGGCCGATGGCCGGGTGTCGGGCGACGAGTGGTTTCTCTTCTACAACCAGCCCAGCGGTCCCGGCGACGCGATTCAGCTTTCGCAACCCGCCGCCGACCGGGCTGAATTCGTCATCCATCTGGACCGCTTGCCGGCGACCATCCAGAAATGCGTGTTCGCCGCCACCCTGGACGGTGGCTCCTTTCGGGAGCTGGCGGGTGCGACCCTCACGGCGATCCCGACCAAGGGCAACGCGCTGCGCTTCACCTTGACCGAAGCCGCCGACGAGCAGGCGCTGATCTTCGCCGAACTGTACCGCCACCGCTCGGAATGGAAAGTCCGCGCCATCGGTCAAGGGTTTAAGGGTGGCCTGCAACCACTGGCCGAACATTTCGGGGTCCGGGTCGCCGACGATCGGCCCGCGTCGCCCGCGGCCGCCGCCGGGCAACCCACGCCGCCGGCGGCCCCCGCCCTCGCGCGACGGGCAACGCCGCCGCCGCTGTCACCACCGTCCCCACCGTCCCCGCCACCGCCATCCCCGCCGCCGCGCCGCTCTGGCGGCTTCAGGGGCTTCCTGGGCAAGTTATTCAAGACGTTCGCGATTTCGCTGGCGCTCCTGGTCATCGGCGGGGCGGCGGCGTGGTATTTTTTCCCGTCCCTGTTCGAGAATCCGGAGGAGTTGCTGCAAGATCCCCGGACGATCCTGCAACGACTGCCGATGGAATATAAGCAGCCCACCTGCACCCTCACGGATGAGGAAGTCTTCGAGCGTTATCACGCGCTCGGTGAAAACTATGTCAGGATTCTCCAGCGCGTCGATACCAGCAACCAGTTGCTGGCCACGCTCCGGCAGGATCTGATAGCGGACGCCCGGTGTCCGGCTTCGTTCGTCGACCAAACCCGCCAGGAAATCGATCAACTGGAAAAACTGCCCGTCCAGGGCTGGATGGAGGAAGCGACCCGGTTGAATATCTGCGCGGGGCTGATGATTAAAAAGATCGAAACCGAAATGAACGGCGAGTCCCGGCCGATCATCATTCAACGTCTGGTGCGCGAGGCCGACCGCTCCCGCAATCTGGAATCCGACTTGACGAACATTTCCCGGGATCTGGCCTATCTGCATAATAAAACGAACCGGTTGATCGAAGGCTACCGGGAGAACCTCGAAGCCTGCCCGCCATGATGCGATCCGCGCCCGCCCTTAGGGCTGGATGCAATCCCGTGACCCCGCACCGAGCGATGCCGATGATGAAAGTTCTGCTGCTTCCCCTGATCCTCGGCGCCAGTCTGGCCGCGTCGCCCGGCTGGACCCAGGAATCCAGCTACAGCGCCAGGAATCCCAACCGAACCAGTCCGACGGTGATCCTGGAAAACGAGATGTCGAACATCCGTTCCTCGAACGCCCAGCTCGGCGCGCGCATCCGCACGGCGATGGAAAAGCTGGAAGAAGTTGCCCGGCTGACCTCCGAGGATGAGAAAGAGGTCCAGGTCGATAACCTGTTCTTCACGCTGCGCGACGAAGTGTACGGGGTTCTGAACCAGCTCGATCTCAACAGCGATTTCGCCGACGCGCTCAACCGGGCCAAGGAGGGGACCATCGTCCTGAAAAGCTGGTACGAGCGGCAACCTCCGGACTACCCGAACCGCG
>DAIRDI010000203.1:0-221 GCA_036796235.1 Candidatus Competibacteraceae bacterium
TGTTGAACGAGGCCTTTCGGTCGGACCATTTGTCGTGATCGTAACCGTTCACCTCTCCTCATTCGTAAAGGAAATCGGGGGGATTTTCAGCGGGGTTCTGGCCAGCAATTCTCCCTCCCCCTTTTGCAAAGGGGGGACTGAATGGTTTCGCTCCCATGGTCTGCGTTGGGAACGATCTACAGCAACAGGAACCCGGAAGGAGAGATTCTCAATGTCCGCGC
>DAIRDI010000203.1:231-5915 GCA_036796235.1 Candidatus Competibacteraceae bacterium
GACTATCTCGCGTTTGAGGAACGCAGCGAGATAAAACATGAATATATTAACGGCGAAATTTACGCCATGGCCGGGGCCAGCGTCCGGCACAATCGAGTGACCCTCAATCTGGCCGGCCGGTTGATAGGCCACCTGCGAGGTTCGCCTTGCGAGGTATTCGTCGCCGACGTCAAGCTTCATCTCCAGGAGCAGGGAGTGGAGATTTTCTATTACCCGGATCTTATGGTCTGCTGCGATCCAAACGATCGCGATCCGTACTACCGCACCCGGCCCTGTCTGCTCGTCGAAGTGCTGTCCGTGGGGACGGCCCGGATCGACCAACGGGAAAAGCTCTTCGCTTATGCCCGGCTGGACAGCCTGCAAGGCTATCTGCTCCTGGAGCAGGACCGGATCGGCGCTACCTTGCATTGGCGTGAGAACGGCGACTGGCGGCGGGCGGAATTCAACGATTCGCGCGCGGCATTGACCCTGCCCTGCGCCGGCCTGACCGTGACCTTGGCCGAACTCTACGAAGGAACCGGGTTGTTGGAAACGCCGCCGGACGCCTCGGGTTCGCGATGATTGCATGGTTTCCGCACCGAACGTGGGAACCGTATTGAGAGCAGGCGGCCATGAATCAGACGTGGTTAAAGAAAATCCGGGTGGTGGTGGCGCTGGTGTTCCTGGCGCTGACCACGCTCCTGTTCGTGGATTTCGAACGGCTGGGCGAGTCTTACGCGCCCGCCGTATTGTATCTCCAGTTCGTGCCGTCGCTGCTAAACTTTACCCAGACCTTGGCGCTGGCGGCCACCGGTTTTATCGTGGTGCTGGTCGTGACTTTGTTGTTCGGCCGCGTGTACTGTTCGACGGTCTGCCCGCTCGGCACGCTCCAGGACATCGTGATTCGCATGGCTGACAAGGTCCGCAAGCCGCGCAAGGTCAAGTTCAAGCCTCAGAAATCTTATTCCTGGTTGCGGTATGGGGTGCTGGCGCTGACGGTGGGCCTGTTCCTGAGCGGCAGTGTGCTGGCGCTGAGCTTGCTGGACCCGTTCAGCAATTTCGGCCGGATCGCCGCTGACCTGCTGCGGCCCCTGTACGTCGCCGCGCATAACGGCTACGGGCAATTGCTGGAATCCTTTGGGGCATACAGTCCGTTTCCCCTGCACTGGAAAGCGCCGTCGCTGGCGACGCTGGCGTTTCCAACGCTGTTTCTGTTGGGGCTGATCGGGCTGAGCGCCTTCAAGGGCCGGCTGTTCTGCAACACGCTGTGCCCGGTCGGCGCGCTGCTGGGGCTGATCTCGCGCTTCGCGATCTTCAAGATTCAGGTTCCCAGGGACGCCTGCACCCTCTGCGCCCAATGCTCGATCCATTGCAAGGCCGGCTGCATTCAACTGAAGACCCAGGAGGTGGATTTCAGCCGCTGCGTGGCCTGCTTCAACTGCATCAATGTCTGCGAGGGGCATGGCATCGGCTACGCCCGGTCGAGGCCGGCGCAACGGCAACCCGGGCCTGCGGCGGCTCTTCGCCAACGGGAGAAAGGCGTCTCCCGGCGCACCGTGCTGCGCGCGGGCGCCATGGTGCTGGTCGGGTCGAGCAGCCTGCCTGGTTCGAATCCGCTGGCGGCCCCATCGAGCCGGATCGCTCCTCTGCCAACCGGGCCGGTCGCCCCGCCCGGCGCCGGCGATATCGCCCGATTCAACGAGCTTTGCACCGCCTGCCACCTGTGCGTGAGCGCCTGTCCCTACGACGTGTTGCAACCGGCGCTGCTGGACTACGGCCTGTCCGGACTACTGCAACCGCATCTGGATTTCGCGACCAGCTATTGCAGCTACGAGTGTAACCGCTGTAGCCAGATTTGCCCCACGGGCGCGCTCCGGCCACTGGATCTGACCGCCAAGCAGACAACCCAACTCGGGGTGGCCCGTTTCATCCGCGATCGGTGCGTCGTCCACACCGACCACACCGCCTGCGGGGCCTGCGACGAGTATTGTCCCACCAAGGCGGTGCACATGGTTCCCTACCGCGACGGCTTGACCATCCCGGAGGTCCGGCAGGGATTATGCGTCGGCTGTGGGGCTTGCGAGTACGCCTGTCCGGTGCGACCGCGCCGGGCGATTGTGGTGGAGGGACTGACCGTCCATCGCCAGGCGCGGCGACCGGTGGCTAAACCGCTCGAGCAGGAGGCGCTGGATGCCTTTCCATTTTGATAGCCGGGGTTTAGATCAGTGAGGACCCTCTACTATGACTGCTTCGCCGGAATCAGCGGCGACATGCATCTGGCGGCGCTGCTCGATCTGGGTCTGGATTTCGACGATCTGGTTCTCGAACTGAACGGTCTGGGTGTGCCGGGCTATGGCGTGCAAGCCGGTCGCGCCAGCCGTAAAGGCATCAGCGGCGTCCAGGTGCGGGTGGTGCTCGATCCCCACCAGCCGACGCATCGCAACTTGCACCAGATTGAAGCGCTGATCGGCGCCAGCTCCCTCAAGGAGGCCGTGCGGGCGCGGGCCGTGGCGGTGTTTCGCCGGCTGGCCGAAGCCGAGGCGCGGATTCACGATACATCGCCCGACCAGATCCATTTCCACGAGGTTGGGGCCTTGGACGCCATCGTCGATATCGTCGGTGGCGCCATCGCACTGGATCGATTGCAGGTGGAGCGCGTGCTGTGCTCGCCGATCGAGTTGGGCGGCGGCATCGCGCATTGCGAGCATGGGGTGTTGCCGGTCCCCGCGCCGGCGACCCTGGAATTGCTCAAGGGCATACCGGTCAAAATGGGCGCGACGCCGTTCGAGGCGACCACGCCGACCGGGGCAGCGCTATTGGCGACCTTCGTGGACGAATTTGTGGCGCGTCCCGAACTCGTCATCGACCGGATCGGCTATGGGATCGGCCATCGTGACGGGCCGATTCCCAACGTGCTGCGGGTTTGCTTGGGCGAACTGTCGGTGCCGGGGGAGGATTGGAGGGAGTTGTGTGTGCTGGAATGCAACATTGATGACATGAATCCAGAGTGCTACGACCATGCCTTGGAGCGCCTGTTCGCGGCTGGCGCCAGTGATGTCTGGTTGACCCCGGTGCTGATGAAGAAGAATCGTCCGGGTACGGTGCTCAGCGTTCTATGCGCGCCGGCGCTGGCGTCGGAATTGATCGAACGGTTGTTGCTCGAGACCACGACTCTGGGGGTGCGCCGGCATGCGGTGGAGCGCACGGCGCTGCTTCGGGAAACCACGCGGATAGCGACCCGCTACGGCGAGGTTGCGGTCAAGATCGCGCACCATCGGGGCCGACCGCTGCGCGGCAAACCGGAATATGAGGATTGCAAGCGGCGGGCCCTGGAGCATCGAGTGCCGATTCATGCGGTGTATGCGGCGGTGCGGGAGGTGTTGGCCTTGCAGGGTTTGGCGATGCCCGCGCCCCGTTCCTCTTGAGGAAGAGGGGCGAGGGATAAGGTGGCAACCCAGCGGTCCGGACAGCTATTCGTTGGCGTCGGGGTCGAGACCCAGGGCGCGCAAGCGGGCGGCGAGGCGCTCCGCGCGGAATAGTTCCTGTTCGGCGCGCGCGCGTTCCCGTGTCGCATGACGCTCGGCCTGTTCGGCGCGGGCGCGCTCCTGTTCGGCGCGAGCACGTTCCTGTTCGGCCTGGGCGCGTTCCTGTTCGGCGTGCCGCTCGGCCTGATCGGCCCGCTTCCGCTCCCGTTGGACGTTCAGCAACACGAAATCCTGGTAGACCGGGTCGGCGATCAGCGTTTCCAGCGGCGGTTGCCGGTCCAGATCGGCCAAGCGCCACTGGAATCCCGGCAAGACGGCGGACCGCACGATGTCCCCCGACATGACCGGAATCGGTTCGTAAATCCCCTGATCGGTGAGCCGGTAGAACGCGCGGAGTTCGGCGGTGTGGTGGAGCAGGTAATACTCCCGGACACCCCCGGCGGCGTACTCGGCTTTTTTCACGACCGTGTCCCGCTCTCGCATGATCCGGCTGGTGGTCGAGACGCCTTCGAGGCACAGGTCGAAAATGCCCCGATAACTCGGATCCAGTCCTTGCAGGGGCAAGGGATTGTCGTGCAACACCAATCCATAGTCCGGGCGACGGATGGCGGTCTTGTCGGGGAGGCGGAGACGGAAGCCCATTTCCAACCCGACCCGCTCGGCGATGGGCTGGGCGCGCAGGAACTCGATCAACAGTTGGATGAACCAGTCAAAAACCCGGAACGTCAGGTGGTCCGACACGCCCTTTTCCTCCAATACGCCGTTGTTCCATTCGTAGGTGACGTCGTGGCCGAGGTAGTAATGTTCCCAGTAGTCGGCCTCGGAGACGGGCATGCCATCGTAGGGCTCCGGCGGCGCGGCTTGGGACGGACGGGGAAAGAGAACGGCGTTCATGGCGCGGACTCCAAACGAGGTAACGGTTGAATGATGAGCGAATGCGGCGGCGGGGGTCAATCCGGGATTGCCAATAGATTGTCAATACACGGTCTTCATTCAGCGGGTTTTTTGTTCTAATGGCGCCTCACCACAACTCATCGACTCGCTTATCGTTTCGGACATTGCCATGACCGCCGAATTCGCCTCTTCCCTGGCCGACCCCGGCTTCCAGCGCCTGTTGGAGATATTGCGCATCATGGATGGCGTGGCGGTGGCCTGCTCCGGCGGGCTGGACAGCAGCCTGTTGCTGGCGGCGGCCCGGCTGGCGCTGGGCGAGCGGGTGCTGGCGCTGACCGTCGTGACGCCCTACATGGCCTCCCAGGAAATCGCCGAGGCGAAGGCGCTGACGGCGCAACTGGGCGCGCGGCATCGAGTGCTGGAATTGCCCATGCCGGAGGAGATCGCGGCCAACCCGCCGGATCGCTGCTATCGGTGCAAGCGAACGCTGTTCGCGGAACTCCAGACGGTCGCCGCCGCCGAGGGATTCGCCTGGCTGGCCGATGGCAGCAACCGCGACGATCTCGCCGATTACCGGCCCGGAATGCGCGCTTTGCGGGAGTTGGGGATTCGCAGTCCGCTGCTGGAAGCCGATCTGGGTAAGGCCGAGATTCGCCGTTACGCCCGGGCCTTGGATTTGCCGGTTTGGAACCATCCCGCCTCGGCCTGTCTGCTGACCCGGTTGCCGCACGATACCCCGGTGCGTCCCGAACTGCTGCGGCGGGTGGAAGCGGCCGAGCAGGCGCTGCGAGCCTTGGGATTCGGGACGGTGCGGGTGCGCTGTCACGACGATCTGGCCCGGATCGAACTGGACCGCGCCGAACAGGCCCGGCTGTTGGACGAGCGCGTCGGCGGCCAGGTAGTTGAGGCGCTGATCGCCTGCGGGTTTCGCCATGTGACTCTGGATTTGCAGGGCTATCGGATGGGCAGTTTTAACGTAATCGCGCCAGCGACGGAGTGAACGACGATGAACGAAGCGACCGTGCGGGCGCTACTGGAACAGGTCCGCTCCGGCGAACTGGCGGTGGATGGGGCGGTGGACCGTTTGCGGGATCTGCCGTTTCGGGATTTGGGCGAGGCGGTGTTGGACAGTCACCGGGAATTGCGGCGCGGCCATCCCGAAGTTATTTATTGCGCCGGCAAAACCGTGGCGCAGGTGCGAACCATCGTCGCGGCCCTGCTGGAAGGCGACGGCGACATTCTGGCGACCCGCGCCACCGATGAGATGGCGGCGGCGGTGGCGGATCTGAGTCCCGAAATTCGCTACAACCCCTCCGCGCGCACCCT
>DAIRDI010000204.1:0-5914 GCA_036796235.1 Candidatus Competibacteraceae bacterium
AACTGGCTGAAAATGCCACACCGTTTGGCCTACTCCCCACGGCATCGCTAGAAGCAGGGTCGGGGCGCAGGCCAAGAGCAAGGCCAGCGGATCTCATCGTTACCGTGGAGCGGGACTGGGTCGGGTCGTAAAGGATGTGGTTGCTGGAATCGAGGCGGAGATTCGGATCGTTTCGAATGCCCCGCCTTAATTTTTGTTCACTGCTCCACTCTGACCTGGAGCTTCTGGTCGTTGCGCCACTCGCCGACAATGGTCCGACCGCCCTCGTAGAGTACGCCTTGGCCGTGCTTGCGGCCGTTACTCCATTCTCCCTCGTAGCGGTCGCCATTGCTATAATAGTAGGTGCCTTGGCCATTGGGCTGATCGTTGGCGAAGTCGCCGACATATTTGTCGCCCCGGTCGGCGTAGAAATACGTGCCTTGACCGCTCTTACGGCCGTTGCGCCACTCCCCCTCGTAGCGGTTACCGCTGCGATAGTAATAGACCCCTTGGCCATTGATGACGCCGTTGCGCCACGCGCCGACGTATTTTTCGCCGCGCCCGGCATACACGTAGGCGCCCTGGCCGTTGAGTTTGGCGTCGCGGAACTCCCCGGAGTATTCGCTGCCGTCTGGAAAACGATAGGCGCCTTGTCCGTTCTGGCAGTTCCCGCTCAGACAACCCGGCGCTTGAACGGCGCTGGCCACCGTTCGCGGTTCCGAACGAGGTGGGGAAGGTTCCACTGCCGGTTCCGGCCTCGGTTCCGGGTCCGTTACTGGTTCTGGGTCCGGCTCTGGCTCTGGGGGACGGGTAACGGGCTGGGCGGCGGCGATATCCAGTTTTCTGGGAAGAACCGCCGCCAGGGTGCTTTCGTCGCCGGGAGCGAGATCGATCCGTCCATTCCAGTCGGTGTGACCGTCCCGACTGACTCGAACCTGGTAGGAACCGGGTCGCAAATCGACCGCCAAGGGGGTCGTGCCAGCCTTGCGGTTGTTGATCCAGACCTCGGCGTCTTCCACGTCGGCCTGAATGTAGATTTGGGCCTGCGACGCGGCAGCGGTCTCGCGATCTGGCGGAATCGTCGCGCCGAGCATACCTTGAGGCGAAGTCGTGACCAGCAGGCTAACGTTGTCGTCGGTCTCGGTGCGGGACAATCGGGTATGCGGGTCTTGGGCGATGATCCGGGTTTCGGAGACGGCGGGTTCCGGCGCCTCTTCCGCGGGGCTGGGGACTGAAACCAGGTTGATGGGCGGCGGTGTGACGGGTCTCGGCGCGGGTTCTGGCGGACTGGGTATCGCAACCGGCGGCGGGCTGGTGGGTCGGGCCGGCGTTTCCGCTTGAGCCAGTCGCTCGCGCAGGTCGGGCAGGCGGGCATGCTGGGGATTGAGCCCCGCCAGTCGGTCCAGCGAACTCTTTGCCGTTTTGGCGTCGCCGCGCCGCAGGGCGTCCGTTATCAGTTCGACATAGCGGTCGGCGATTTTGTCGAGCCCGGCCAGCGCTTCGGCATTACCCCGGTCCCGTTTGAGTACCTGGCCGTAGCAGTCGGCGGCGTTGCCGCCCCGGCCCATGGTCAGTCGGTTGGCCCGCAAATGGGCGTCGCATTCCCCGAGCAGGGCGGTAATGCGACTGCGATCGTCGGTGGGTGCTGGCGTGGGGGTGGGCGGAGGCGGCGCTTGCGCGTCGCGCAACTGTTTGCGGACTTCTCGGCGCAACGCCAGCAAGCGCGGGTGGTCGGGCGTTTGTTGCAAGCCCTGTTCGATTTGCAGCAGGCTGGTTTCGTAGGCGCGATTCCGCTGATCATCCAGCGCCCGGGCCAGGAACTCCTCGGCTTTTACGCGGCGTTGCTCGGCCTCGGCCTGCTGGCGAGCCAGTTCGGCTGTCTGTCGTTCTTCGGCTTCGGCCTGCTGGCGGGCCAGTTCCTCCTGACGCCGGAGTTCGGCCAACTGCTCCTGAACCTCCCGCTTGATGGCCAGAAGGACGGGAGAATCGGGCATGGCTTGCAAACCCTGCTCGATGTGGATCATGCTCATTTCCAGCGCGCCTTCCTGGCGGGCGCGCCGCGCCTGGTCCAGAAATTGTTCGGCCTGCAATTGTGCCTGTAGCTGTTGTTCGTCCCCATCCGAGGGCTTGCGATCGACGGGGTCTCGGAAGTGGGTGAGTTGCCGGATTACATCCTCGCGCAACGCCAGCAAGGCTGGGTGGTCGGGCGCCAGGCGCAAACCCTGTTCGATCGATTCGAGGCTGGACGCCAGGGCCCCGGATTGCTGGTGCTGGCGGGCTTGACCGAGCAGTCGGTCGGCGTCCGCCTGGCGCCGGAGCGAGTCATCGACAACGGCGGGCGTCGGTAACGGGGTGGCGATGAGCGGTGGCGTAGGCAAGCCTGGCCGATACAGGAAGAGATAACCACCGGCGAGCGCCGCGCCGGTCAACGTCGCGACCAGCATCCCGGTCTTCCACCCGAAGCGAAGAGCCGGAGGAAATGCGCCGGCGGCGGAGCGGCCCGATCCGCCAAGGCCCGACAGAGGTGTGCCGCGGCCGGCCTCAAGGGCATCCAGCGCGGCGATGAAGTCCTGGCCGTTTTGAAACCGCCGGTTGGGGTCTTTGTCCAGCAACCTGTTCAAGAGCGGCTGAAAGCGGCTCAGCGGCGGCGGCAAATCGGGCGCCGGCGCCGTTACGTGCATCATGGCCAACGCGAAGCTGTCTTCGGCGGTGTAGGGAACGTTACCGGTGAGCATCTCGTAGAACAACACGCCGAAACTGTACAGATCGGCGCGGGTGTCCATGCCTTGGCCGCGAATTTGTTCGGGGCTCATGTAGCGCGGGGTGCCGATGGACAGGCCGGTCCGCGTCATGAGCGTACTGCTGCCGAGCGTTTTGGCGATGCCGAAGTCGGTTAACACCGCACTGCCGTTTTCGCGAAACAGAATGTTCTGCGGCTTGATATCCCGGTGGATGACCCCCCGGTGGTGCGCGTAATGCAGGGCGCCGGCGATGGATCGGGCGATGGTCAGAGCGTCTCGAAGCGGCAGACCCTCGCGGATCCGCCGCTGCAAGGTGCCACCCGGCAGGTATTCCATGGATAGATAATAGGTTCCTTCCTGTGAGGCGATGTCATGGACCGTGACGATGTGCGGGTCGCTGAGTTGAGCGATAATGCGACCTTCCCGCAGGAAGCGCTGGGCGAATTCCTCATCGGTGGTTAGGATGGGCTTGATGACTTTCAGCGCGACGTGCCGGTGCAGCGACTCCTGCACGGCGAGATAGACGATCGCCATGCCGCCTTGGCCGATTTCGCGCTCGATCTGATAACCTGGAATGTACATGTTTTGAGTCCTACCGCCGCCGCGTTCCGGCGACGGATTCGTTTCCACCGGGTTCATCGCCAAACAGGGCTTGGCGCGGGAACGATATCATAAGCCTTCCAAATTTTGGGAAATCGCCGGGTTGTCGGTAAATAACCTGAGGCAAGGCCAGTTTTATGGTTCGATTGTTTTTAAGCAAACTTCGGACCATCATCCAAGGATCCTTTTCGCATGTCTGGTAATACGTTTGGCAAGTTGTTCGCCGTCACAACCTTCGGCGAGAGCCACGGTCCCGCGCTGGGCGCGATTGTGGACGGTTGTCCGCCCGGTCTTGAATTGTCCGAGAAGGATTTGCAGTACGATCTGGACCGTCGTCGGCCCGGAAAGAGCCGTCACACCACCCAGCGCCGCGAGCCGGATCAGGTTCGTATCCTGTCCGGGGTGTTCGAAGGTCGGACCACCGGGGCGCCGATCGGGTTGTTGATCGAGAACGAGGACCAGCGCTCGAAGGATTACGGCGAGATCATGGACCGGTTCCGTCCGGGTCATGCCGATTACACCTATCACCATAAATACGGTTTCCGGGATTATCGGGGCGGCGGGCGGTCCTCGGCGCGCGAAACCGCGTTGCGCGTGGCGGCGGGGGCCATCGCCAAAAAATACCTCCGCGAACGCTATGGAGTCATGATTCGGGGCTATCTGGCCCAGCTTGGCCCGATCCGGCCGGCCAGACTGGTCTGGGAGGAGGTGGACAAGAACCCATTTTTCTGCCCGGACCCTGACACGGTGCCGGAACTGGAACGGTTCATGGATGCGCTGCGCAAGTCCGGCGATTCCATCGGGGCGCGCGTGACCGTGGTGGCCAGCGGCGCGCCGGCGGGATGGGGCGAGCCGGTGTTCGACCGGCTGGACGCCGATATCGCCCAGGCGTTGATGAGCATCAACGCGGTCAAGGGCGTGGAGATCGGCGCCGGGTTCGCGGTCGTGGCGCAGCGCGGCACCGAGCATCGCGACGAACTGACGCCCGAGGGCTTTCTCAGCAACAACGCCGGCGGCGTGCTGGGCGGGATTTCCACCGGTCAGGAGATCGTCGCCAGCCTGGCGCTGAAACCGACCTCCAGCATTCGTCTGCCGGGGCGGACCATCAACGTTCGCGGCGAACCGGTGGAGGTGGTCACCAAAGGTCGCCACGATCCCTGCGTCGGCATCCGCGCCACGCCCATCGCCGAGGCGATGCTGGCGCTGGTGTTGATGGATCACGCCCTGCGGCATCGCGCGCAGAATCTGGATGTGCGGACCGCCACGCCGATGATTCCTGGGGCCGCGCCAAGCGTGGATTCCGCCGGCTGAGCGGTCGCGCGGGAACGCTCGACACGCCGAATCCTGACGACTCCAACCCTCCCGCGGAGGGTGACCCGGACGATATCCCAACCCGTGCTCACGTTCCCTCTGTATCTGCGCCTGTCCGGTTTCTATTTCTTCTACTTCGCCACGCTGGGCGTGCTGCTGCCGTATTGGGGGCTGTATTTGCTGGCGCTGGGTTTCTCGCCGGCCCGGATCGGCGAGTTGATGGCGATTCCTCAAGCGACCAAGTTGGTGGCGCCGACGTTGTGGGGTTGGCTGGCCGATCGAACCGGTCGCCGGATGCGCATCGTGCGCTGGGCCTGTCTGGCGACGGTCATCACCTTTGCCGGGGTCTACGGGGTGGGCGATTCCTATCTCGGACTGGTGCTGGTCATGCTGCTGTTCAGTTTTTTCTGGAACGCGGCCCTGCCCCAGTTCGAGGCGGTCACGCTCAACCACTTGGGCGAGCACGTCCACCGCTACAGTCGAGTTCGGCTGTGGGGCTCGGTCGGATTCATCGGCGCGGCGGTCGGAGTGGGGTTCCTGGTCCGGGACTGGGGGATCGGCATCGTGCCGGCGCTGTTGTGGGGATTGTTCGGCGCGCTCTGGCTGAACAGCCTGCTGGCGCCGGAGCCGCCCGCCGCGCCGACGGTGCATGAATCGCCGCCGCTCGGCCAGGTTTTACGCCGGCCCGCGGTGATCGCCTTTTTCATCGCCTGCTTTCTCAATCAGGCCGCCCATGGACCGTACTACGGGTTTTTTTCG
This sequence comes from Candidatus Competibacteraceae bacterium, assembly GCA_036796235.1. Classification (GTDB taxonomy): domain Bacteria; phylum Pseudomonadota; class Gammaproteobacteria; order Competibacterales; family Competibacteraceae; genus REEE01. Next base: position 5,391 of record DAIRDI010000204.1, read on the forward strand.
CTGTATCTGGAGACCCTGGGTCATTCGCGCGAATTTATCGGCGTGTTGTGGGGGTTGGGGGTAGCGGCGGAGGTGGGGCTGTTCGTGGTGATGCATCGCCTGCTGCCGCGGTTCGGGCCGCGCCGGCTGCTGCTGGCCGCGCTGGCGCTGGCGACGCTGCGCTGGGTGCTGATCGGCCATTTTGCCGGCAATCTGCCGCTGCTGCTGTTCGCTCAGACCTTGCATGCGTTCAGTTTCGGCGTGTTCCATGCCGCGTCCATTCATCTGATCCATCAGTTTTTCCCCGGATCGTTGCAGGGACGCGGTCAGGCGCTGTACAGCAGTCTGAGCTTCGGCGCGGGCACCGCAGTGGGTAGTCTGGCCGCCGGTTATCTGTGGCAGGGGTTGGGGCCGGCGGTGATGTTCGATCTATCCGCCCTGCTGGCGGCGCTGGGCTGGCTGACGGCGTGGCGGTGGCTGCGGCTGTAGAGGGGATTGGCTATCCCCTCAAATTTTACCCGCCTGCTGGGCGATGAAGGCGGTCT
>DAIRDI010000205.1:0-4325 GCA_036796235.1 Candidatus Competibacteraceae bacterium
TCCTCGAGAATCGCCGCCGCGATGGCGACCGTCAGCACGCTGTCGTCGGTGAACCGGCTGCGCGGCTGGAACAGGGGAAAATCCGTGGTTTTGATCGGATGGCGTTCGTACACCGACCCGATGATGTCTCCCGCGATGGCGCCGATCATGGCATCCTTCTCCGGCCCCGCACGGTTTCGTCGACGATCCGGTAGTACGGCGCGGTGGATTCCCAGCTCATGCCGCCGAGCAGGCCGAGGGTTTCGACGCCAGGAATTCGTCGACGAGCCGCCATTCGATCATGGTGTTCAGCATGGGCGCGTGGCCGCAATACTCGATCTCCGCCAGGCGGCAACGCGGCCCCCGCCGGGTCATCGCTTCCGCCGCCTCGCGGCTCAGCACGTCCGAGGTTTTGCCTCGCAACAGGAGGATCGGGCAGCGGATGCGGTCGTAGGCGGCCCACTGGTCCCAGTCGTCGGGCTGGCCCGTCAGATGTTCCACCAGCCGAGGGTCGTAATGCACGGTGATCTGGCCCGCGTCGGTGCGACGCCACGAGGTCTCGGCCAAATGGCGCCAGGTGGCGTCGGTTTGCGGGCCAAAGGGGGCGTAGACGGTGCGCAGCCATTGTTCCAGCGCGGTCAGCGTCGCCACGGTCGGCGGGTTCCCCACGTAGGCGGCGACCCGCCGGGCGGCGGCGGGAGGAATCTCCGGGCCGACGTCGTTGAGAACCAGATGGGTGATCCGGTCTTGCCATGCGCCGGCGGCCAAAATGATCCCCAGCATCCCGCCCATCGAGGTGCCCACCCAGCGCATCCGCCCGATCCCGAGCTGCTGGCACAGCTCCAGGGCCATCTGGCCGAAAACGGCGAAGCGGTATTCGCGCGCCGGTTCCTGCGCCCACTGGCTGGACCCCCGCCCCAGCAGGTCGGGACAGATCACCCGATAGCGCCCGGACAGGTGGCGGGCGAGCGCGTCGAAGTCGCGTCCGGTGCGCGCCAGGCCGTGCCAGCAGAGCACTGCGTCCGGATGTTCCGCACCCCATTCGGTCACATGCAGTTCGCGGTCCGCACAGGTCAGATAGCGTGAGGTCATGGTCGTGGTCATCGTTTTGTCCTTCGGCCGGGCGGCTCCACGCGGAGCGGCCGACAGTCGCCTTTCGAATCTTGGCGCCAGGGTCGCACGCACCGGGCTTTCGCTCGCCCCGCGACCCGGCGCGAGGACCGAAGCCGGCCGGCGGCGATGGCGATTGTGCTGCGGATTCCGGGCCTGTCGCCGACGGTCGTTTTCTCGCCGGGCGCCGTGGGGGACGCGAACAGCTCGGCACCGCTTGGAAATTTCGGCGGTTTGGGCTTACACCCCCTGAGCGCCATTCTCGCACTCGCCGAGGAACTCCAGCAGGGCACCCTCGAGCGGGTTTTCGCCAAAAGCGATCTGGAACTGGGAATTGAAGCCCTGCTGCGCATGACGAACGGGCGCTGATAAGCTGACTTAACCCGGTTTTCCGTTCCACTGCGCTTCAACCCCCAGTCTTCAACACGTAACGTGCAATACGGCATGGACGTTCTTCTCCTGGCAATCCGCCAGCAACCGACACGCCGCTTCCGTCGGCACGACCACCAACTCGATCTTCCGCCGCGCCGCTTCCTGGACCACCGCCGGCATCACCGGCAGCCGGCCGTACATTCCGGTGCCGACGATCAGTTGGTGACCACCCCAAGGCAGATTCTCGCCGAGCGATAGGGGGGTGTGACCATACGCTTCGCGGTGGGCCTTGGACGCTTTTTTGGCCCGCTGGTGGATCTGGCCGCCATCGATCACCACGTCATGATCGTACCGCCGACCGTCGATCTCGATCTCGCCGAACGCAACTAACCGAGCTTTCATGGCAGGTTCTCCTCGCTGGGGCGGTTAATGGGTTTGACCGCGATCTGGGTCGGTTGCGGACCGGGATGTCGGCTTGGAACGGGCGCCCGCTCGGGGCGGAGGGCCAGCGGGCTGGCGGGGCGAATGCGAGCGGCATCGGTTCGGGCGCCGGAGAGCGCCCGAGCGCCGGCCGGCGGTTGGGCTCCCAAGCTCAGCCCTGGCGCATGGCGGCATCGGCTGAACCGCCGGGACGGGCGGTCTCCAGCAACCGCTTCGTGAAGTAGCGGTACCGCTCGCCCTGTTCCAGGAACTCGCGGAACGGACGGAGCCCTGCCTGGACATAGGCGCTCGACGCGCGTTGGTTGGCCACCGCCGTGGCAACGCCCACGACCGACGCCCCAGTTGCCCGCAACCGGTCAAACAACCGCCGCAACGCTTCGGGTCCGACTCCCTGCCCCAAGGCGCGGGGTTCGCCAATCATGATATCCACATCGATCAGGTCCCCGGGCAAATCGGTTAGACCCGCTGCTTCCAGCTCCGAGGGCGAGGGCGAGGGCGATTGCCAGCAAAGATATCCCACGGGCTTGCCGTCCAGGGTAATGATTGCTTGGGTACCTTCACGGCGTTCGCGCAGCTCTGACCGGTTGGACTCAGGATCGCCCCACCAACGGATCACGTGTGGCTGATTCAACCACCGCGCCACGAGCGATAAATGCGACTCCTGTTGAAAAGCACGAAGCTCGACCTTCGGCATACTCATTCCTTGTGGCTCTTGCCATCCCACCGTGATGCGACGATGCCCGCCACAATCTCATCAACGTTTTCGGCTAAGTCCCGATGCGCATCCCTGATAGCGGTCACGAGTGACTCCAAGTGTTCGTAGGCTTGTAGTATGCGCTCCCGTTGCTCATCCAGATGTACGCTTAATGCGTGGCAACTCTCCAGCGAACGTGGATTGAATGGCACGAGCATGTGATGGATTAGCAGGTTTCGTTCCTTAACGATCCGTCGCATCTCACGTCGCCATTCCCTGATGTCTGAACCACTTTCACTCAAGTTGAGCGAGTGCGACACCCACATCTCCTTGATGTCCGGTGGCGCCATCGGCGGTCCGGTGTGCAGTGCTTTGGCTGCTTTCTCAACTAGCTTCCCCATAGGGTGTTTACGGTCGCTGTTCGCCTGCTGCCGCAGGCGAGATTCCGTATCGGAAATAGGGGTCGTGAAGTTCGCAAACGTAAGCACAAACTTCAGCATCGCCTCCATCTTCTGGAAGTTGACGACGTTGCGTCCAATCTTCTGAAGCACAAGGTCGCGGGTCGCAACGATGTCAACGTCAGTGTTCATAGCGCTTAACGTTCGAGCGAAGCGGGCGACGACGGCAGGACGCCAGGCCCGCGAGGCGCATGATGAATCACAGAGCCTCGCGGGCCAAGCACCACGCCGGTGACTCTCCGCTCGAGCGAGGGGTTAGGCTTCACCGCGCGCCACCTACACCGAAATGCTCTCTGAAACCCTCTCTGGCTTCGCCTATGAAGAGCAAGAGTTGATCTTCTGGCACTTGAACGACAGTGATTCCCTGGCTCTCAGCTTCAGCCTTCAGATGTTCCGCCGGCTGATGCTTGGGAACAAAGAGTGTCCTTGGCAATTGGTTCTTGTGTGCCTTGCCTTGCTGCAACATTCGCTTGGCTTCCATTCTTGTCAGTTCAACCGCGCTTGAAGGCGTAGGCGAGGAACTGACGATGAAGCAACTGGCCGCATCCATGAGAGCGATGAAGTCGAAATCACCGTCCCTCACCGTATGAATGGGTTCGTCGTTCAGTTTGAAGACGATCCAGGCTTCGTTGACTTGAAATTGATTCGGGTGGAGCACTGAAAGACCCTGTTGTGAAGCCTAACACCAAAACGGTTGTGTTATGCAGTAGGACGCCGCCCCGGCGTTCGTGGGCAGCGGGGCGCTTTGACCTCGGCGGACCCCGTCCCGCATCGCGCCGGCCTGGCGCTGGCGGCTGGAAATCCGCTTCAGACCAGCTCAGGACGCGCCCATACCGTTTGAAGTATAGCCCGCGCGGAATGGTCGCAGCGGTTGGGCGGGCTTCCTCCACCCATCAGGACCCCAAGGCTTTGTTACAGTGTGGTCTTTTTTTCTTGAGGAGACCACACCATCATGGCCCGACGTCCCCGCGCTCGCACCTCCCGCGCCTTCCCCAAAACCCTGACTGGAATCATCGGCCTGGCGGCGCTCGCCGCCGTCGCGTACTTCGCCGACTGGATACCGGATGAATACCTCGGGGAGCCCGCGACCCCGACCGCGACCCCAACTGCGCCGCCCCCGACCGCCGCCGCGCCCCCCGCGCCGGTCGGCGACCTGCCGAACACGCCGAACAGCTTCACCGGCGCCCGCAACGCCCTGTACACCCGGATCTACCATGACCGCCGGCTGACGTTCTACTGCGGTTGCTCATACGATGTGAACCGGCAAATCG
>DAIRDI010000205.1:4425-5900 GCA_036796235.1 Candidatus Competibacteraceae bacterium
GACCGCCGGCTGACGTTCTACTGCGGTTGCTCATACGATGTGAACCGGCAAATCGACCTGTCGAGCTGTGGGATGGAGCACCTGGCCGACCGGCCCAGGGCGCAACGGGTGGAAGCAGAGCACATCTTCCCCGCCGCGCAGTTCGGCGGCTTCCGCACCTGCTGGCGCAACCCCGGCGACTTCCCGGAGTGCGTCCGGGGCGGCGGGCGCATTCTGCCGGGGCGCGAGTGCTGCCAGCGCGTCGATCCGGTATTCACCGCCGCGCACAACGATCTGATGAATCTGAAGCCGGTGGTGGGCGAGGTCAACGCCCGCCGCAGTAATTACAACTGGGGGGTGATCCCCGGCGATCCCCACGAGTTCGGGGCTTGTGTTTTTGAGGTGGACTCCAGCACCCGTCGGGTCGAACCCGATCCCGCCGTGCGCGGCGACATCGCCCGGATCATGATGTACATGGCCGACACTTACGGCTTCAACTTGTCGCGCCAGGACCAGCAGCTCTATACCGCCTGGAGCCGCCTGGACCCCCCGGACGAGTGGGAGATCGAGCGCAACCGGCGCATCCGGGAAATTCAGGGCCGGGGCAACCGGTTCGTCGAGGATTACGCCGCGCTGTTCGGCACGACGGCGGCGTCACCGGCGACACCGTCCGCCGCTCCGGTTCCCGCCACGCCCGTCCCGGCCGCGCCGGCGGTAACAGCCCCCGCCCCCGCGCATCCAGCCGGCTGGACCTGCGGGACCAAGACCACCTGCGGGCAGATGAGCAGTTGCGAGGAAGCCAAGTTCCATCTCACCCAATGCGGCGTCACCCGGCTGGACGGCGACGGCGATGGGGTGCCCTGCAACCGGTTGTGCAACCGCTGAGCGGTGGAGACCCCACCATGGCCTGGGTTTACCCGATCGTCGCCGGCCTGTTTGAAATCGGCTGGCCGGTCGGCCTGAAACGGTCGCGGACGCCGGGCCGGCTGGCGCTGGGCGTGGTCGTCGCCGTGGCGTGCATCACCGCCAGCGGCGCGTTCCTCTGGCTGGCCCAGCGCGAGATCCCGATCGGCGCCGCCCGCGCGGTCCGGACCGGGATCGGCGCGGCGGGAACCTTCGCGGGCGGGTTGGAACCGTCAGGCATTATCCCGCGTCGAATGCGCACCCGGCTTTGGCGGCCTTTTGAACGCACCACAGGGAAGATCTTATGAAAACGATCCTCATCACCGGCGCGACCGACGGCATCGGCCGGGAAACCGCCCGGCAGTTGCTGGCGCTCGGCCATCGGGTCCTGCTGCACGGGCGCACGCGGGAACGCGCGCAACAGACCCTCGACGCGCTCGACCGGGGGGCGGGCGCACCTGCCGCCGTGCCGGTCTGGGGCGACCTGGCCGTGATGCGCCAGGTCCTGGCGCTGGCCGAACAAGTCAAACGACAGACCCCCGTCCTGGACGTCCTCCTCCACAACGCCGGGGTGTTCCAGCACCAGCGGCATC
>DAIRDI010000206.1:0-5809 GCA_036796235.1 Candidatus Competibacteraceae bacterium
AGGGCGGACTCGGCGTCTTCGCGCCGCCCCTGGATGGGGCCGGCAACAGCGTCAAGGGCCAAAAGGTGACGAAATATCTGTCCGAACGCCTCGGCCTGAATCTGTTCCTGTCCAAGCCCGAGATTTGAGGCGCCTCTGCCTCCCTGTTAAGGAGATTGCTGACGATGAGTTCCTCTACTCTTTCTGCGACGGCCCAACCGGCCGAGCCCCGGGAATCCTGGGTGCCGATGATCGCGATCGCCCTCGGCCAGGCGCTAATGTCCTTCAACGTGGCCTCGCTGCCAGTCGCGCTGAGCGGCATGGTGAACAGCTTCAACGTGCCGCCGACCACGGTGGCCACCGGCATCGTGATGTACTCGCTGGCCGTGGCGGCTTTCGTCATGCTCGGCGCAAAGTTGACCCAACGGTTTGGCGCGGTGCATGTCTTCCGGGCCGTGGTGCTCCTGTTCGGGGCGGCACAGGTGTTGATGACCTTCAGCCCAACCGCCAACCTCATGCTAACCGCCCAGCTCCTGGCCGGCATGGCGGGCGCGGCGCTGGTCCCCACGCTCGTCGCGCTGATCGCGAACCAGTACCACGGCCAGCAGCAGGCCACCGCGCTCGGCGCCCTGGGTTCGGCGCGAGCGGGCGCCGGGGTGTTGGCCTTCCTGATCGGCGGCGTGCTGGGCACCTACATCGGCTGGCGGCCCGCGTTTGGAATTTTGATCGGGGTTTCGGCGGTGGTCTTCATTCTGAGTTTCTGGCTCAAGCCGGCTCGGGGCCGGCCCGAAGTGCAGATCGACCTGTTCGGCGTGTTGTTGGCGGCGGCGGCGATCATTCTCATCAGCTTCGGCTTCAATAACCTGAACCGGTGGGGGCTCGGTCTCGCGCAGCCCGCCGCGCCGTTCGACCTGTTCGGCATGTCGCCCGCGCCGTTCATGATCGTGATCGGCATCGTGCTGCTTCAGGCCTTCATGTTCTGGACGCGCCGGCGCACGGCTGCCGGCAAGACGCCGCTGCTCGCGCTGGAGGTGATCAAATCCCCCTCCGAGCGGGCCGCGGTCTACGCGATGTTCGCCGTCGTCGCGCTGGAGGGTGCGCTCAACTTCTCCGTGCCGCTGTACATTCAGATCATCCAGGGCCGCTCGCCGATCGAGACTGCAATCGCCATGATGCCGTTCAACCTCACCGTGTTCTTCACGGCGATGCTGATCATCAAGCTCTACAACAAGCTGACGCCGCAGCAGATTGGACGCTGGGGCTTCGCCCTCTGCACGATCGCGCTGCTGTGGCTCGCTTGGGTCGTGCGCAACGATTGGAGCGCGCCGGTCGTCATGATCGGGCTGGTCGTGTTCGGCATCGGTCAGGGGTCGCTCGTAACGCTGTTGTTCAACGTACTGGTCACCGCCTCACCCAAGGAGCTGGCGGGTGACGTCGGCTCGTTGCGCGGGACGACCAATAACCTCGCTGCCGCCGTCGGCACCGCGGTCTCGGGCGCGTTGCTCGTCGGTCTGTTAAGCGCCTTCCTCATCGGATCGCTGGGTCAATACCCGGATTTGAAAGCGGAAATCCAGTCCCAGATCGACCTGGACAACAACATCACCTTCGTGAGCAACGAACGGCTGCTTTCTGTGTTGGAACAGTCCACGCTTTCGCCGACGCAGGTCCAGGAAGCGGTACGCATCAACGAGGAGGCACGGCTCCGGGCGCTCAAGATCGGACTGCTGATCATGGCCGCGCTCTCGCTGCTGGCGATCTTCCCGGCCGGTCGGCTGCCCAACTACAAACCGGGCGAGATTCCGGCGAATCCGCCGTTACCCAAGCCGAAGCCTGAGGATGCGCTGGAAGGAGCATGACGCCCATGAGCAAACCTCGTCTTCTCGTCCTGTCGCTCGGCGGGACGATCACCATGATGCCGAGCGATTCGGGCGGCATCACCCCCAAGCTGGGCGCCGCCGAGCTGGTGGCGTCGGTTCCCGCGCTCGCCGAAGTCGGCGATATCGACGCGCGGTCGCCGTTCCGTCTGCCCAGCCCCTCGCTCGCCCCGGCCAACCTGATTGAAGTCGCGCGCGTGATCGGGGAAGGGTTCGCCTCCGGCTTCGACGGCGCGGTGGTGATCCAGGGTACCGACACCATTGAGGAATCGGCTTTCCTCCTCGACCTCCTGGTCGATTCCGACAAGCCGGTGGTGGTGACGGGCGCGATGCGCGGCGCCGACGCCCCGGGGGCGGACGGACCCGCCAATCTTCTATCGGCGGCCATCGTCGCCGCATCCCCGGAGTCGCGCGGTCTGGGGACGCTCGCGGTCCTCAACTACGACATTCACGCGGCGCGTTTCGTCCAGAAGTCGCACACCGCGCTGCCCTCGGCGTTCCTCTCGCCGCTGGTGGGGTCGATTGGCACGCTAATTGAGCGGCAGCCGCACTTCTATGTGCGAGTGACGCGAAACCCCAACCTGTCGGCGGTGGAGGGTCCGCCCGCGCCGGTGGCGCTCGTGAAGGTCGCGATGGGCGACGACGGGCGCCTGCTCGGTGCGCTGCCCGGCTTGGGCTACGCGGGGGTGGTGATCGAGGGGATGGGCGCTGGCCACGTTCCCGCGGAGGTTGCTCCGATCGTCGGCGACCTGGCGGCGAAGATTCCGGTGATGCTTGCGAGCCGGGCGATGACGGGTCCGGTGTTCACGCGCACTTACGGCTATCCTGGATCGGAGATTGATCTGATCCAGCGCGGTGTCCTGCCCGCCGGGTATCTTTCTGGTCTGAAAGCGCGCCTGCTGCTGGGCCTCGTGCTGCGGTCGGCCAAGGGCGCCGCCCAAGTCGCCGAAGCGTTCGCGCCCTATCAGTAGGATATCCGTTCGCTCCCCTCTCCCGCAGGCGGGAGAGGGGCTGGGGGTGAGGTTTTTTAATTCAATGACTTACCCCCTTACCCTAACCCGGCTCCTCGCTTCGCTCTTCCCTGTGAATGGGGGAGAGGGCACTGAATGATTGCGACTACTTTTAATCATCTCTCGACGTCAAAGCCCACCTTTTCGGAGGCCCTGGATGCAAATCGACCGGACTATCTGGCGTACCGCCGTGCTGGTCCTGATGCTTGCGGTTTTGCCGCGGATCGAGGCCGGCACGGTCTTGGAGGGTATGAAAGCTCGCGGGCAACTGCGCTGCGGGGTGAGTGAAGGCATCCCGGGCTTCTCCGAGCGCGACGCCGACGGACGCTGGCGCGGCTTCGACGTGGATTTCTGTCGCGCGGTGGCGGCGGCGGCCTTGGGCGACCCGGAGAAGGTCGAGTTCGTGCCCCTGCGCGCTTCGACCCGGTTTCCCGCGTTACAGGCGCGCAAGATCGACCTGTTGTTGCGCAACACCACCTGGACGTTGACCCGCGAGGCAGTCCTGAAGGTCCGGTTTCCCGGAATCCTCTTCTACGACGGTCAGGGGTTTATGGTTCCGGCCGCCGCCAACATTGCCACGCTCGCGGACCTTGCTGGCGCGACCATCTGCATTGAAAAAGGGACGACGCACCGGCGGAATCTGGAGGAATACTTTCGCGCCAACGGCTGGTCCGTCGAGCCGCTGGTGATCGACTCGGCCAGCGAGGCGGCGCAAGCTTTCTTCGCCGGCCGCTGTCGCGCCTACACCTCGGACGCCGCCCAACTGGCGGCCATGCGCCTGCGGGCGCCCAAGGACGCCCAGGACTTTGTGATCCTGCCCGAGCGTATTTCCAAGGAACCGCTCAGCCCCGTCGTCTGGGGTGGCGACCCGGAGTGGGCCACGCTGATCCGCTGGGTCCTGAACGTCCTGATTCTTGCCGAGGAATATGGGGTTACGCGCGACAATCTCGACGCGGTCATCGCCGAGAACCAGAATCCCCTGATGCGGCGCTCCGCCGATGAACGGGACTTGCTCGCGCGCTCGCTGGGTGTCCCGCCCGGCTGGGGGACACGGGTACTAAGGGCGGTCGGCAACTACGGCGAAATGTACGAGCGCAACGTCGGGCGCGACAGTCCGCTCAAGATCGAGCGCGGTCTCAACCGGCTCTGGACCCAGGGCGGACTTCTCTATGCTCCGCCGATCAATTGAGTGACGCCTCAATGACCGACTTTCAGATTTATCTCACCATCGGCGTTTTCGCTGCGGTGATCCTTTTGATCGCGTTCGACCTGATCGACATGGCGGTCGCCGCCCTGCTCGGGGTATGCGTCCTGATCGTGTTCGACGTTCTCGACGGCGGCGATCTCATCTTGATCGTGCAGACCGCCAGCGGTCCGCTCGCCCTGCTCTTCGGCGGCATGGTGGTGGCGCGGGTGATCGGCAAGACCGGAATCTTCGAGTGGATCGGGGATGCGTTCCTCCGCGCCACCGGCGGCAGCGGCAAGCGGCTCCTCCTGCTCATCGTCGCCCTGGTGGCGCCCGTGTGCGCCTTTCTGCCGAACGCGACCGCCGTCATCCTGGTGGCGCCGATCATCATCGGCGTCTGCAAGGCGCTCGAGGTGGATTTCGTCGGGCCACTGATCATCACGGCTATCGTGAGCAACGCGGCCGGCATGCTCACCCTGGTGGGCGATCCCGCGACTTTCCTCGTCGGCAGCGCGATCGGGTTGTCTTTCGTCGATTACCTGCGGATGGTGAGCCTGGGCGGTCTGCTGGCCGTGCTGGCGGTCGTGCCGCTGCTGCCGTGGCTGCTGCCAAAGATCTGGGCGACGCGGGTGACTCTGCCCGCCACGCGTCCGCGCCTCTCGATCAAGCAGCCCGCCTTCCTGGCGCTGTCGCTGCTGGTGCTCCTGACCATGGTGATCCTGTTTCTGGTCGGGGAGTCCCTGCCGACCCAAATCATCCCGCCCCAGGTCGCGATCATCGGGGCCTCGCTGGCGCTGCTCGTGGTCTATGGCGTGCGCGTCGAGCCGGTCGGCGAGGTGATCCGCGACGTGGATTGGAAGACGCTCGTGTTTCTCGGCGCCATCTTCAGCCTGGTCCAGGCGTTTGTTAAAACCGATCTGCTGCAAGGCCTGTCGATCCAGTTCTACCACTGGTTCGGAGGCGATTTCATGCCGGTGGCGCTCCTGTCGCTGGCCGGGATCGGCGTCTTGTCGAGCCTGCTGGCCAACATCCCGGTGGTCGCCGCCGCGCTGGTGATGATCACCGGCTACCTGGTGGCGGCCGAAGCCGTGCCCGAAATCGCATTGGCCGCCGGTTTCACCGACTGGCCCAGCGCCACGCTGCCGGTGTTCGTCGCCATGATGTTCGGCGGCACCTTGGGCGGCAACGCCACGCTGATCGGCGCTTCGGCTAATGTGGTGGCCGTCGGCATCTGCGCGGCCCAGGGCCAGCGCGTGACCTTCATGCGGTTCCTGCGCATCGGCCTGCCGATCGCGGCGGTGCAGTTGGCCATCGGAGCGCTCTACGTCCTTGGCCTGGCTGCGATTCTGGGTTAGCCGCTTCGCTCGGATAACGTATTGAAAACAAAACTCACCCCAAGGCAAGCCGTCCGACAAAGGTGTTGCATCATCGAACTGAGTCTGGCAGCAGCCATTTTAAAAACAATGGCTTAGTGGCAGTTCCAGCCCGCTGCATAACAGGAAAAAATCTTCTGCACGCTAATGGACAGTAACCCATTGACAAAAGAGCGATATTTCCGATGAAAGCAACACCTTTGTCGGACGGCTTGACCCCAAGGGCGTTTTTTACGGTCTGGCAAGCCAACCGATTGAAAACAACCCTTGCCTTCGTCCCTCTCCCGCCTGCGGGCGAGGGGTTTTTAGTCAGCCTCCAAGAGGATTATTGCAATGAGTGATCTTATCTGTTTGGCGTTCAAGGAATTAGACACCGCCGATCATTTT
>DAIRDI010000207.1:0-4603 GCA_036796235.1 Candidatus Competibacteraceae bacterium
GGGCCGCTACGGCATCGACGGCTACGCCTTCCAACGCTGGAACGCGGGATATGTGCTGAAATGCCTGGGGGCGGGGATGGCCTTGTTGTATGGCTATGGGGCGCTGCTGGGGGTTTGAAAAAATCAGAGTGGCATGACCGACAGAATCAGCCTCACGGCAACAGCAAATCGCCGCCCTCCATGTGCAACACCTCCACCCGCCAACCGACCAGCAACACGCTGCCGACCCGGCGGTTCAGACCGGTATCGGTGAACTCGAACACGTACAACCGCTCCAGTTTCAAGCGCCCGTCGCGGTCGCGCCGCCACCACAGCCGCTCCAGGGCCACGGTGTCGTCCAGCAGTTGCACCCCGCTTTGCTGGCAGGCGCGGGAACTGGCGGCGCGGGCCTGTTCGCGCGCGCCGAGGCTGTCCCGCCAGAACCACAGGCCGATGCCGAAGACGGTTAGAAACCCGATCAGGGTCGTCAAACTCATGACTGGGGCCTGAGCCGGGACAGAATGTCCTCGCGAGCCTGCGCCAGCAGCGAATCCCGGTCGAGGCTGTCCATGATGTCCTGCACCACTCGCTTCGGCCCGCCCTCGCCCCAGGATTTGCCTTGGGCGAAATACTGCTCGGCGGCCTTCCCGACCACATAGGTCCCGTACCAGGCCACCGCGCCCTGCGCGCCGGCGGTCACCACCGTCGACAGCCCCATGCTGACGCCCTTGAGCGCCGCCGACACCAGGTTCATGCTCCACACCGTCCCAATCAGAAACACCAGTTGGGTGAAAATGGTCTTGAGCAACGAACCGGCCTCGCCGCGGCTGATCGGCAGGCCGTACACCCGGCTCAGATGTACGACCATCGCCGCATCGGTGGCGATGGCCGCCAGGATGTCGGCGATCGGAATCGGATTCAACGCGACCGCCACCCCTTTCGCCAGACAGTAATTTCGAACCACCTTTTCCGCCAGGTCGCGGCGGATGCTCATGATTTCGCGGGTCAGGCGATCCGAAAAGCGGCCGGCGAACAGGCCGGCGTTGAGCGCCGCCATGGTCTTGCCCTCGGCCTTGAGAATGTCCCAAATCCGCTCGCGCAGGGCGGTCAGGTCCGGCGGCGGCCGGCGACTGGTTTCGGTTTCATGACCGTCGGCGTCCACCAGAATCACGATGCGTTCGGCCGGATCGGCGATGGCGGTTAGAATATCCGGCGGCGAGACCAGCCCCACGGCGCGCTGGCGCAGGGTGTCCAGCAACAGTTCGCGCTCGGTGCGGGAATAGCGATCCACCTTGTTCAGCACCATGAGCAACCGCTGCGCCGCGCCCTTGACCTGCCGCAAGGCTTGCAGTTCGGTGTCGGTGAGGTCGCCATCCACCACGAACAGCACCAGGTCGCTGCGGCTGGCTACATCGCGGGCGAGTTGTTCGCGAGCCTCGCCCGCCACCTCGTTGATGCCGGGCGTATCGATCAGGAACACCCCCCCGGCGTCGTATTCCCGCCAGCGGGCGTGGGCGGCCTGGGTGGTCTCGCCGTGCAGGGGACTGGTCGAGAAGCGCGCCTCGCCCAGCAGGGCGTTCAGCAGCGCCGACTTGCCGACGCTGACCCGGCCGAACACCGAGATATGGATGTGACCGTGCTCGATTTTCTCCAGCAACAGTTGCAGTTGCTGGTAATCCTCGGCCAGCGCCGCGCGCACCGGCGGCGGCACCCGTTTATCGTCCAGCAACTCGCGCAGGCTCTCGCGGGCCAGCGCCAGGTGCGCGTCGCCGCCGCTAGCCGGTTGCGGTTCCGGCATCGGCGCCATCCCGCTGGCGGGCCCAAACCAGTTGGGCCAGACCTTTTGCACGTGCTTCCAGATTTTCACTCAGATTATCCTCGAACATCCGCAGAGTGGGGCCGCTGACCAGATCGCCACGGCTTTCCAGGGACCGGGCCACCGCCTTGCCCAGACTCTGGAAGATCAGCCCGTAAACCACGGCGTGCATCATGCCGCCCACCACCGTTCCCATGCCGGGAAAGGCTTTGAAAACATTGCCGACCAGCGCCAGCAACAGATTGAAATTGCGCTTGATCTGATGGCCGGCCAGATCCAGGAAGCGCTGCATGTCCATCTCGCGCGCCGGCACTTCGTACAACGCGCACAGTTCCTTGATCAGGTGGAAGCCCAGATAACCCTGAATCAGCACATCGGTGCCCGGACTGACCGCCGCCAGCGCGCCGAACACCGCCTTGCGGGAATAGCTCTGGACGATGGCGTCCGCCTTGCCGCGCCGGTGCTGGGTCACCGCCGCGTCCAGCTTCTGCTGGGCCAGCACGAACACCGCCGTATCGCGCAGCGCGTCCAGCACCTGGGGATCGGAATCGAGATAGTGTTGCAAGGCGCGGCGCAAGTCATCGACCTGCGGCTTGCGCTCGCGCAGGCTGGTTTCCTCGCGGCCGTCGTGGTAGATGCGGGTGACTTCCTCCATGCCGCCGCATTGCACCGGCGCCACCTCCATCTGTTCGCCGAGCCGTTCGGCCAAGCGCTCGCGCACCAGGGCCAGTTCCCGTTCGGTGAGGCGGTCGATCTTGTTCAGCGCCACGAGCACCGGACAACCCAGTTCGAGCAGGGTTTGCAGGGCCTGATATTGATCGCGGGTCAAATCGCCCTCGCAGACGTAGATCACCACATGGGCGCGCAACGCCTCGTCGCGGGCCATCGGGTTGAGATGGCCGTCGGCCTCGTTCATGCCGGGCAAATCGGCCAGGATCAGCCGGTCGCCGGCCGGGCTGGTCCAGGTGTAATAGGTGACCTTGCGGGTGGTGCCGCCGCGCACGTCGACCTCGATGTCGTGACCCGGCATCAGCGCGCGGATCAGCGACGATTTGCCGGCGCTGATCTCGCCGAACACCGCCACCACGATCTCCCCCGCCGCCCGCCGCCGCTGCAATTCATCCAGTTCGTGACGGATGGCGTCCACCTGGATGCCGGCGGCCTCGCTGCGCTCCAAGCGCTGGCGCAGGGTCGCTTCATCCGGCGGCTTGGATGGAGCGCTGGGCTTACGGGCGGGACGGCCGAGGTTCAGGACCCGCCAGACCGCATAGACCCCACCCGCGCTCAACAGGCCCAGAATCAACAGGTAGACGACCCAGAAGGTGGTCGGCGCCTGCTGCAAGCGGTCCCAGACCGACAGGCCGAGATCGGTGATGTACAGCACCAGCACCAGCAGGAAGGCCACGGCGACGCTGGCCCCCACCGCCAGCAGCAGGCGCACCGGCAGCCAGGCGCGCGCGGCGGGCGACAATGGCAGTTTAGGCAGGGACGGCATCGGGGGCGAACAGATCGAGGAAGGATTGCGGCGTTTTTTGCACCGCCCGTTGCTGGTAGTCGAAGAAGACGATCCCGGTCTTGGCGCGCGCCACCTCGCGCCCGCTGGTTTTCTCGGTCACGCGGTAGACGAAGTCGCAGCCGTATTTGTTGAAATCGGTCAGGGTCACCGCGATCGCCAGCATCTCGCCGGGAAACGCCTCGGACTTGTAGACGATCACGCTATCGGTCACGATCAGGCCGGCGCCGCCGATGTCGAATTCTCTCAGCCCATAATGGGCCAGAAAGCGCACCCGCGCCTCGTGCAACAGCCCCAGCAGGGAGTCGTTGCCCATGTGGCCGCCGTAATTGACGTCGGTGATCCTGACCCGCAGTTCGGTGGTGAACGGGAAATTCTCCGGCAGATCCAGTTTGATTCGCGCCATGCCTGTTTCGACCCTAATAAAAAATCCGCTTTTCAACTAGAATGTTACGTCGGCCATCGCCTCAAGGAACGGCGGTCGCGGCAACGATTGTAAACGATTATGCAGCAAAATCGCCCGAACGGGCTGAAGAGACTCCCCATGATTTCCAGAGGAGCGAATCCGCATGAACCGTCTTCTGGACGAACCGTTGCACATTCCCCAAACCGACCCGCCTCGTCCCGCGCGGCTGATCTTGCCGACGATGTACGACCTGCCGAGCGAGGATCCGGAGGAACCTGGTTTGCCCGATGATTTTCACTATTTTCAACCGCAATTGTTGCGGGAAACCTTCGCGCCGCCCACCTGGCTGGCGGACCAGGTTTACGTGGCCACCGATCTGAATCTGTATTACGACGTGCGGCATCCCCTGCGCCACAAGCGTCCCGACTGGTTCGCGGTTTTAGGGGTATCCAAACTGTACGAAGGCCGGGATCTGCGCTTGAGCTACGTGGTGTGGCAGGAAGGGGTCAATCCATTCATCGTGGTCGAGTTGCTTTCCCCCGGCGCCGAACAAGAAGATTTGGGGCGCGCGGCGCGCGATGTCGATCAGCCGCCGGGCAAGTGGGAGGTGTACGAAAAAATTCTGCGCGTGCCGTATTACGTCGCGTTCAGCCGCTACACCCATCAATTGCAGGTCTTCGGGCTGGCGGGCGGCGGCTACCAGGCCTTGCCGTTGCAGGAAGGACGGATTTGGTTGCCGGAACTCGGGCTCGGGTTGGGCTTGTGGTCGGGCGTTTACCATGAACTGGAACGTCAGTGGCTGCGCTGGTACGACGCCGAACAGGGCTGGATTCCGACCCCGGTCGAACGGGAACAGCGCGAGGTCGAACAGGAACGGCGCCGGACTCAG
>DAIRDI010000207.1:4703-5807 GCA_036796235.1 Candidatus Competibacteraceae bacterium
GCCGAGCGCCTGGCGGCGCAATTGCGAAAACTGGGCGTCGAGCCGGAAGAGTGACGGATAATTTAGCGCTCCCAGACGATTTGCGTAGGTTGGGTTAGGCCGTAGGCCGTAACCCAACATTCTGATTTTGTTGGGTTATGCGCTGCGCGCCGTAACCCGACAGTCCGCGGGCGTTGCGAGCTGTCGGGTTACGCTGCGCTAACCCGACCTACCCCCTGGTCCTGGCGAAGGCGAAAGGCTAAGGAGGCTGCGGACTTCCAGCCTGCATTCTCCCCATGAGCGGGATGATGTATGCTTTACGTCCATATTTCACACATAAAACGAGCACGCGCCATGAATATCAACTTTCCGCCCGTGGACGAACGCTACATCAAGGCCAAGATCGCCGAGGGCTTCTACAGCAACGCCGCCGAACTGGTGCGCGATGCCGTGCGCCGCTTGCGGGAGCAGGATGACAGCAAACACGCTCGCCTCATGGCGGCGCTGGATGTGGGCGAGCGAGCCATCCAGGAAGGCCGCACGGCCCCCTACACGCCGGGGCTGCTCGACCGGATCGAACAAGACGCCCGGCAACACGCCGCCGAGGGTAGAAAGCCGAATCCCGATGTCTGCCTCTAAATTCCGGATCGAGCTGAGCGAACCCGCACAGCGGGATTTTCGCGACGTTTTGTCACTCACGCTGCAAACATGGGGGGAAGGGCAGCTTGCCGAGTACCGGCGCACGCTCGACGGCGCACTGAAGGCCATCACCGAAAACCCGCAGGTGGGCCGTCCCAAACACGGGATGATGGTCTATCCGGTCGGGAGGCACTTGGTTTTCTATCGGATCAAGGAAGCCGCGCTGACGGTTTACGTCGTTCGCATCCTGCACGAACGCATGGATGCTTTGCGGCATTTGACTTGAAGTCTACCGCCAGCCGGAGATTGGCGCGAGTCAACGCGGCGCGCTTGTCGCGGCTGTAAGCGGCTTCCACCAACGCCTCCAGCACGGCGAGGAGGCTGGTTTCCAGTCGTAGGTCGGGTTAGGCGCCACGCGCCGTAACCCGACAATTCGCGGGCGTTGCAAGCCGTCGGGTTACGCTGCGCTAACCCGACCTACCCACT
>DAIRDI010000208.1:0-288 GCA_036796235.1 Candidatus Competibacteraceae bacterium
GCGCGGCTGGGTCGCGAAGCTTGGTATGATAGCGGCTGGAAAAATCCAAGCCGACCACTATTCGCCATGCATCCCGAGCAACTGCAACAACTGGCCCGCCAGGTCCTGACCGTCGAAGCCCAGGCGGTGGAACAGCTTAAAAGCCGCATCGACGACCGCTTCGTTCATGCCTGCGAACTGATGCTGCATTGCCAGGGCCGCATTGTGGTGCTGGGCATCGGCAAGTCCGGGCATATCGGCGGGAAAATCGCTGCCACCCTGGCCAGCACCGGCGCCCCGGCTTTCTTC
>DAIRDI010000208.1:298-5790 GCA_036796235.1 Candidatus Competibacteraceae bacterium
TTCGTCCACCCCGCCGAGGCCAGCCACGGCGACATGGGCATGATCATCGCCCAGGACGTGGTCCTGGCGCTGTCCAATTCCGGTGAAACCGAGGAAATTCTCACTCTGCTGCCGCTGATCAAGCGGCTGGGCGCGCCGCTGATCACCTTGACCGGCAACCCCGGTTCGACGCTGGCCCGCGCCGCCGAGGTCCATATCGATGTCAGCGTCCCGCAGGAAGCCTGTCCGCTGGGATTGGCGCCAACCTCCAGCACCACGGCGACCCTGGCCATGGGCGATGCCCTGGCGGTGGCGTTGCTGGAAGCGCGCGGCTTCACCGCCGAGGATTTCGCCCGCTCCCATCCCGGGGGGCGGCTGGGGCGGCGCCTGCTGCTGCTGATCGACGACGTGATGCATACCGGCGCGCGGATGCCGCTCAGCGCGCCGGATGATTTAGTCAAGGACGCTTTGCTGGAGATGAGCCGCAAGGGTTTGGGGACGACCGTGGTGGTGGATGGCGACGAGCGGGTGCTGGGCGTGTTCACCGACGGCGACCTGCGCCGGGCGCTGGACCGACAGGTGGACGTTCACACCGCCCGCGTCGCCGAGGTGATGACGCCCGACTGCAAGACCATCGCCCCCGGCACTTTGGCCGCCGAGGCGTTGCTGATGATGCAACAATACAAAATCAACGCCCTGCCGGTGGTAAACTTGGACGGCCAGTTGACCGGTGTGCTGAACATCCATGATCTATTGCGCGCTGGGGTGCTGTAATTTCCGCCCGTGGGAGACGAGACCAGCGATGCGCGACATCCTCAGCAAGGCCGCCCAGATCGAATTAGTGATCCTCGACGTGGATGGGGTGTTGACCGACGGTCGCCTGTACCTGGGCAACGATGGCAACGAGTACAAGGCTTTCCATATCCGCGACGGCTACGGTATCAAGATGCTGCTTGAAGCTGGGGTGGAAATCGCCATCATTTCCGGTCGCCACGCCGCCTCGGTGGAACGGCGCATGGCCGATCTCGGCATCCGCTACGCCTATCTCGGGGTGCAGGATAAACTGGCGGCGTTCAACAGCCTGCTGGTTCGGCTGGGTCTGAACGCCGAGCAAGTGGCTTACGTGGGCGACGACCTGATCGATCTGCCGGTCATGACTCGGGTCGGTTTGGCCATCGCCGTGCAGGATGCCGACCCTTTCGTCAAGCAGCACGCCCACTGGCAAACCCCCAGCCAGGGCGGGCGCGGCGCGGCCCGCGACGTCTGCGAGCTGCTGCTGGAGGCGCGCGGCCAATTGACGGTCCTGCGCGACCGGTATCTATGAGGCCGTGGGAGCGTGACAGCGCGCGGCATCCTGTCCCTGGTCGGCCTGGCGGTGCTGGCCGGCTTGAGTTATGGCCTGTTGCGCTGGGTCGAGACCTCGCTGCGCGAGCCGGCTCCGGCCGAGAGCGAGGCGCCGGTGCTGGTCATCGAAGGTCTTCAGGCGATGCGCATGACGACCGCCGGCCAGCGGGAGTTCGTGATCGAAGCGCCCCGGCTCTGGCAACTACCCGGACAGGGCGGCACCCGGCTCGAACGGCCGGAACTGGACTGGTACCAGCCGGACGGCCAAACTCGTGAATGGCGGTTGCGGGCTGAGTGGGGCTGGGTCTCCGCCGACCAAAAAATTCTGTTGCTGGAAGGCGAAGTGGTCGCCGTCCGCACCGCTGAAAGCGGTCGGTCGCCAGTCACCCTCATCTCCCGCGACGTGCGCGTTCGACCGACCGAACAGTATCTTGAAACCGCCGCGCCGATGCGGGCGGTGACGCCCGGTGGTGAGCTTCGCGCCGTCGGTGCGCGCGCCTGGCTGGGCCAGGAACGACTCGAGCTGCTTTCCGAGGTACGAGGTGTTTATGAACCACGGCGCTAAGGGTTAAAGGTTAAATGACAAAGCTGATGAGGCGGCTAAAAGAGATGAACCGCTCGGACTTCGGAAAAATGTGGGCGCTGCGGATTGGGTTGGCAACGACCTTGAGCCTGGTGTTGTCGCTGGCCAGCGCGCTGCCGGAAGACCGCGACCAACCCATCCAACTCGAAGCCAGTCGCGGCCAGTTGGATCAAAAATCCGGCGTCAGCGTCTATGAAGGCAATGTGGTGATCAGCCAGGGTTCGATGCGCCTGACCGCCGACACGGCGACCATCCACGTCAAGGATGGCGGCTTCCAACGCATGGAAGCGACCGGTAACCCAGCGACCCTGCGCTACAAACCGGCGGTCGATAAACCGGAAATCCAGGGAACCAGCCGGCGGGTCGAGTACGATGTCGCCAGCGCCAAGGTCACCATGAGCGGTGGAGCCCGCTTGACCCAAGGTCGGGATGTGTTCACCGGCGAACGGGTGGAGTACGACCTCAAGAACGACGTGGTGCGCGCGCGCGGCGCCGGCGCCAACGGCCGCATCCAATTCACCATCCAACCACGGGCGGAACCTTGATTGCGGGGTCCAAAGTTGACAGGGTCCAACTGATATGGCCCAACTGATCGCCAAGGAAATCGTCAAGCACTATCGCCGAAGGGTAGTGGTGGATGCCGCTTCGCTGTGCGTCGCCAGCGGCGAGGTGGTCGGGTTGTTGGGGCCGAACGGCGCCGGCAAGACCACCAGTTTTTATATGATGGTGGGGCTGATCCATTGCGATGAGGGACGGGTGCTGCTGGACGAGCGCGATCTCACCCACCTGCCCATGCACGCCCGCGCCCGACTGGGCGTCGGTTACCTGCCGCAGGAGCCCTCGGTGTTTCGGCGGTTGACCGTGCTGGACAACGTGCTGGCCATTCTGGAAACCCGCCGCGATCTCGCTCGGGGCCAGCGCCGGGCGCTGGCCGAGGACCTGCTGCACGAACTGCACGTCGGTCACCTGCACGACAGCCTCGGCCTCAGTCTGTCGGGCGGCGAGCGTCGGCGGGTGGAAATCGCCCGGGCGCTGGCGGCCAACCCGGCGTTTATGTTGCTGGACGAACCGTTCGCCGGGGTGGACCCCTTGTCGGTCCTGGATATCCAGCGCATTATCGGACACCTGCGCGACCGTCAAATCGGGGTACTGATCACTGACCACAACGTCCGGGAAACGCTGGGTATCTGCGATCGCGCTTATATCCTCAACGAAGGCCGGGTCATCGCCGAGGGCGATCCCGCCACGATTCTCGCCAACCAGCAGGTTCGCCAGGTCTATCTCGGTGAAGCGTTCCAACTGTGAGCCGAACCTGACGCTGGTTTTGGCGCCGCGACTTCGCGATTCTCGCCACCAGGGCGCAAAACCCGCTAGGATTATGCATAAGTATCCGTTTGGCGGTTTGACGCAAGATCGAATCCGATGAAACAGTCATTGCAGCTTCGCCTGGGTCAACAACTGACAATGACCCCCCAGCTGCAACAGGCGATCCGCCTGTTGCAGCTCTCCAGCCTGGAACTGCAAGGGGAAGTGCAGGCGATTCTCGACTCCAACCTGATGCTGGAACGGACCGACGAACCGCAGGATCTACCGGTGCCGCCGGAAACCCTGGCCGCTCAAGCGGCGGCGGACTCCAGGGCTGAAACCGAAGTCGACACGACGGCCGAGCGCCTGCCCGACGAACTACCGGTGGACAGCGTCTGGGAGGATATTTACGAGTCGTCCGACGGCGCGACCAGCTACTCGCGCGGTGAGGACGAGGAATGGGACCCTTACGAGCGTTACGCGGGCGCCGGAGAATCCCTGCACGACCATTTGTACTGGCAGATGCGGTTGACGCCGCTCGACGATCGGGAATTGCTGGTCGCCACCGCGATCATCGACGCCATTGATGAGTCAGGCTATTTACGCCAGTCGCTGGAGGAAATTTGCCAGGGACTGCGCGATGAATGCATGGTGACTCCAACCGAGGCCGAGGCGGTCCTGAAGTTGGTGCAACACTTCGATCCCCAGGGCGTCGGGGCCCGGAGTCCGGCGGAATGCCTGTTGCTGCAACTGGAAGCGTTGCCCGAAGACACGCCTTGGCTGGCCGAGGCGCGTTGTCTGGTCGCGCATCATCTGGAGCTGCTGGCCGACCGGGATTTCACCGGATTGATGCGCCGGCTCAAGGTGTTGCGCGAGGAACTGCAGGGGATCATCAGCCTGATTCAGTCGCTGGATCCGCACCCGGGCGCCCGCTGGTCCAACGTCGCGCCGCAATATGTGATTCCGGACGTTATCGTGTATCGCCAAAAGACTGCCTGGCGGGTCGAGTTGAACGCCGAGAGCAGCCCGAAACTGCGGATCAACGCCCGCTACGCCACGTTGGCCCGGCAGTCCGGCCAGAGCGATGACAAGGCTTATCTCAAGAATCATTTGCAGGAAGCGCGCTGGTTCCTGAAAAGCCTGCAAAACCGCAACGAAACCCTGCTCAAGGTGGCGACCTGCATCGTCGAGCGCCAGCGGGAATTCCTGGAGCGGGGCGACGAATACATGAGACCATTGATCTTGCGGGATATCGCCGAGACGTTGAACATGCATGAATCCACCATCTCGCGGGTGACCACGCAGAAATACTTACACACGCCGCGCGGCATCTATGAGTTAAAGTACTTTTTTTCTAGCCACGTCGGCACCAGCGACGGCGGCGAATGTTCCTCCACCGCCATCCGCGCCATGATCCGCAAGCTGATCCAGGCGGAAAATCCGGGTAAGCCGCTCAGCGATAACAAAATCGCCGAACTGCTTGAAGCCGGGGGGATTCAAGTCGCGCGGCGGACGGTGGCAAAATATCGGGAAGCGATGTCCATTCCCCCTTCATCGGATCGCAAACACCTCGTCTGAAACGACGGGGATACCCGCCCCCTCGGGGGTGCCCAAGGGAGGCCGGAGATGCGGGCGCACGGTGGTTCGATACCCGCAAGACCCATCGTCCGCCGCCCCGCGACGGGGTTGGCAACCCCGTCGCTCTCTCGATCTGCCAGCCAGGAGTCCATGCCATGCAAATCAAGTTAAGCGGACACCACGTGGAAATCACTCAAGCTTTGCACGATTACGTGCATGACAAGCTGGAGCGCATCGAGCGTCATTTCGATAACGTCACCAGCGCTCAGGTGATCCTGAGTGTCGAGAAGTTGCGACATAAAGCGGAAGCGACCGTCTACGTGGCCGGTAACGAGATCTTCGCCGATGCTGTGGACGAAGACATGTACGCCTCACTTGATGCCTTGATCGACAAGATCGACCGTCAAATCAAAAGGCATAAGGAAAAATTGACGGACAAGCATCGCGGCGAGAAGGTACGCGATTATCCCGAGTCTTGATGGTGCGAGCGCGGCGATGGATATTACCGATCTGATTACTCTCGAACGGATCGTTTGCGACAGCGAAGTGGCCAGCAAAAAGCGGGTCATTGAGGTGGTGAGCGAACTGCTGGCCACGGGGCAGCCCGATCTGACGGCCCGACCGATTTTCGACAGCCTGATCGGTCGTGAGCGCCTGGGCAGCACGGGTCTCGGTCATGGGGTCGCCTTGCCCCACGGCCGCT
>DAIRDI010000209.1:0-5788 GCA_036796235.1 Candidatus Competibacteraceae bacterium
TCGTTATCCACCATGAGCTTCGCCACTTGGGCCACGGTGTCGCCGGGGGCGCAGGCGATGATGCCCCGGTGCATCGCCCCGCCGGTTTACGGCAAGCGAGCCATGCACCGCACCCGGCCCGTTTTGCAACGAGTCGGGAGTTCCGCAAACAGCCCGTTTGATTCACGCCGACCGGAGGGCACGATGAAGGATATGAACGAGGAAATCCTGTCTCCAGACCGTCTGCGCGCTTTGTTGGCGGCTTTCAAGGAATGCCACGGAGCGGAATATCGCTTGCGCGCGCTGGGTTATTTCGGGTCCTACGCTCGCAACACGGCCACGCCCGAAAGCGATGTGGACATCGTATTCGATACCGATGCGCCCAACTTATTCATGACCGCCATGATGAAACAAGATTTAGAGGAACTGCTGGGCCGTCCGGTGGATGTATTGCAGTTGCGCGGATCGACCCATCTTCGACTGAAGGCGCGCATCGAAAAGGAAGCCGTTTATGTATGACCCGGAGTTGCTGGTGGAACGGTTGCAAGCTTTGTTGGAAGCACTGAAGCGAATCCCGAGGCGGTTTGCCGATATCACCACCCCGACCGATTTCATCCGCCGCCCGAGACCGTGGCCGTGGCATCGTCCGCGCCGGTGGCCGTCGGGCCGGTGAAATTCGCTGTAAGTGACCCACTGCCGCGCGGGTCGGCCGGCAACGGGTTCGATTCAGGAATTTCGAGGTCTGGAGGTCTCATGGCCAGCTTGAACTTTAAGCACCTGCGCTATTTCTGGATGGTCGCCAAGTCGGGCAGCATCGCCGGCGCCAGCAAGCACCTGCACCTGACGCCCCAATCCATCAGCGGGCAACTCAGCGAACTGGAGGCCAGTCTCGGCGTCGAGCTGTTCCGCCGCGTCGGGCGCGGTCTGGAACTCACCGAGATGGGGCGACGCATTTTCAGCTACGCGGACGAGATTTTCGTGCTCGGCAACGAACTCCTGGAGGTCGCGCTCGATCGGACGGCGCGGAAAAGCCTGCTGTTTCGAGTTGGTATCGCCGATTCGGTGCCGAAATCGGTGGCCTACCGGGTGGTCGAGCCGGCGCTGCGCATCGAAGAACCGGTGCGGCTCATCTGCCGGGAAGGTCGGCTGGCGTCGCTGCTGGCCGAGATGGCCGTCCATCATCTCGATTTGGTGATCGCCGACCGGCCCATGCCCACCAATTTGAATGTCCGGGGCTACAACCACCTGCTCGGGGAAAGCGATCTGACGGTTTTCGCCACGCCCGATCTGGCGCAATCCCTGGCCGGAACGTTTCCCGCCCTACTCGACAAAGCGCCGTTTCTGCTGCCGGGAGAGGATGTCGCGATGCGGCCCAAACTGATCCAATGGTTCGAGGGACAAGGCCTTTACCCGTGCATCGTGGGCGAATTCGACGACAGCGCCTTGCTTAAAGCTTTCGGTCAGGCCGGCGTCGGGCTGTTCGTGGCCCCCACGGCGACCGCCGGCTACGTGTGCCGGCAGTACGGGGTTCAGGCGGTCGGGCGCATCGACTCGATCATCGAGCAGCTTTACGCCATCACGACCGAGCGGCGATTGCTCCATCCCGCCATCGTCGCGGTCGTCCAGGCCACCCAGCGCGAGTTGTTCGGGAAACAGGAGCGCAACAAGGCCGATCATCGGGATGGATAGCAGCGGAGCAGTGTTCTTAAATGTGGATACAAAAATTTACAACCTGTTGGTTATATTTTATTTGATGGGCTATATACCCATGTCTGTAGCACTACCCCTGGTGGGTGACAGTGCCAAAATGAGAATTGCTGCTCCCGGGCTCGATGTGTTGACAAAAGCTACACGCCATCTCATAATTCGTATATCTAACGTGTATGCAAAAGGAGCACCTCATGCGTGACGCCGCCATCAACCTGCGGGCCTTGCCCGAGCAACGCGACCTGATCGATCAGGCTGCCAGCCTGCTCGGCAAGAACCGTTCGGACTTCATGCTCGAAGCTGCTTGCGACCGAGCGCGGGCCGTGGTGTTGGATCAGGTCTTTTTTAGCCTGGATGCTGACAAGTTCAAGCAATTCACTGCGATGCTGGATGCGCCCCCTGGACCAAATCCCGGGCTTGAGCGCCTCATGGCCGTGAAGGCGCCGTGGAGCACCGGCGCGGCATGAGCTTGCAACTGAGCGCACCACAACCCCTCGCGGCCACTCATCTCCTGGATGAATTCGCCAGCGGAGAAGCCAGTCTCGACGAGTGGCTCAAGCGACGGGCACTGTCCAATCAGTTGAGTGGGGCCAGCCACACCTTCGTCGTCACAGATCAGGAGGAGCGCGTTTTCGGCTACTACGCGATGGCGGCCGGAGCGGTCTCGCACCCGATGGCGACGAGTGGCGTGCGACGAAACATGCCGGACCCCATTCCAGTGATGGTGCTGGCACGGCTCGCTATTGACCGTCGCACCCAAGGCATCAAGCTTGGAGCCGCACTGCTGCAAGACGCTGTCAATCGGACCGTCGCCGTGTCACGGAACGCAGGTGTGCGGGCTTTGCTCGTCCATGCTCTTCACGACCGCGCCAAGCAGTTTTACGAGCACTACGGTTTTCAGGAATCGCCACAGCACCCGATGACGCTGATGCTGCGCCTGAACACCGTCAAGGCTTGAGCGCGCGCGCGTTGAGTTTTTTCATGACCGGAAGATGTCCACCTTGGTTTCAAGGCACTTCCGTAGACTCAGATCGTTCGCTCCCACCTCGAACCATCCCCCTGGCTTCTGGTAGAAATCCAGCCCACGACCGATCTTGACGATCCAGCCGTTGTCGAGGCGGATTTCCCGGTCATGGATGTTGGGGTTGAGTTTCACCTCCAGCTCGACATCCAGCTCCAGCAGGCTCTGCTTGAGTTCGTCGAGCTTCTCGGCGATGTCGGCCAACTGGGTCTTGTCGTCATAGCCGGTGATCAAGCTGATTTTCTTCACGGTGCCTGCTTTCAAAACCGTCTCGCAGAAGCGGACGAAATTTTGAATCTGGTGCTGCAACCGAATGTATGGGTCTTCGATGACGATGGACTTCGCGCCTTGCATATAGGGGCCAATGATCGACTCGTAGCTGTATCCGGTGTCGCCGTAGAGGATGGTGAAGTGCTGTTCCTTAAGATCCGACGCCGACGCAGCGACCGCCACATGCGGAGGCGCGTTCTGGGTACCCACAATTGAAGACTCGCCCGCTGGTGGAGCCGCCTGCACTTCGATCGGTCCGCGGGGCTGACCGTCCGCCTTATTCAAACGACGACGCGCCGGTTCTTGCGTCGCGGGCGCATTCTTCGACTCCGGACAGAAAACGACGATTTCCTCGCCCCTCGCCTTGAAGTAGGACAGGTTGATCCTTGCAAACTCGTCGTCCGGCTTGCGCTTGTTCATCTGCTCTTTGACGCGGCGGCGGCACTCCGTCGCATAGGCTACATATTCCTCGAACTCCTCGTCAGTCGGTGCGCCATTCGGATGGAGAATCTTTAAAAATGCGCAGACGGTTTTCTTTATACCCTTCTCATCGCGCCCCTCAATCGACTTTCCCAACCGAATACGCTTGCTGACTTCTTCGTACCTGTTCGTATGCTTGAACTGGTAGTGGAATGCCTCGGCCAGGTAGTCGGTGATAAATCCATAGCGGCTGGTCAGAAACTCACTGCTGTTCTTCGGCATCTCCCAGCCTGGGATATAAGCCGCAAAGCGATCCATCACCGCCAGGTCGAACTCGGGGGGCAGCGGCTGGAACAAGTCGTACTCGTTGGAGTTCACGACTTGCTGCACCGATACATCGATATTGCCAACGAAGCTCAAACTGGCATCAGCGATGACCTCAGCGCCGCGCGAGAAGCGGCCGTTGGCCATGAAGTCCTTCATGATCTGGATGGTGTCCGGATCACGCACCTTGATCCCGCCGACCTCGTCGAAGGCCACGGTGTCCCAATAGCCGACCAGGCCCACCTTGCGCCGCGCGTTGTTGTAAAACAGCGTGGCCTTGGTCGCTTGCCCGCCCGAGATCAGCGTGGCATAGGGCGAGAATTCACTGAAGAAGTAGGACTTGCCGGTGCCACGTGGACCTAACTCGATGGTGTTGTAGTTGGACTCCACCAAGCAAGCGAGCCTGGCGATGTAGTGCATCTGCACCCGTTTAGACAGCTTGCCTGGCTCCAGTCCAACCGACCTCAGTACAGCCGCGATCCACTCATCGCGGGTGAAATCCGCGCGGCCTTCGGTATAGCGATTGAAGTCGAAGCGTGAGAGCTGGATGGGCCGCAGATCCTCGATCGAGAACGCGTAGTCGTCCTCATCGATATCGTTGTGTGCCAGAGTCACCTCTGCCCAGATCCCGCCTTCAAGCAGCCGGTCGTTGTCACGGTAGAACTTCTCACCGATGGCGATGCGCTGCGAGTTGAAGTTCTCCAGGGAGGCCCAGTGGCGCTTTTCCTTCTCGACATAGCGGACGTGAACTTTGTCGATGAACCGGTGTTTGCCCTTAGTGGCCACCTTGGACTGAGCGGCATTGGCTTCGTCAGGGCGAACGTAGTTCTCCTGCAAAGAGGAAAGCACCGCCTCCATGCCGGCATCCATCTCTGCCTGGTCATTGCTGGCGCAGAACCGTGCGAGCAGAAACTCCAGGACGAACGTCGGGACATTGGTGCCCTTCTTGATCCGATGCAGCAGGTCCTTGCGAACGACCTTGCCGTCGAAGGTGGCGTTCAGCTTTTGGTCCAGTTCGTCCATCGGATTCATTCCGTATAGTCGGTTTCAATCGCCAGAGCGCTGTAGGCCGCGAGCGTGGTGGGGTTCAGCGCCTTGACCGAGAACTTGCCTCTGAACTCATCATCCATGCGCAGCGCGATCTGTTTTCGTTGACCCGCAATCAGGGTCACGGTGCGGGTGGCGGGGTTCACGTCGCCCCCGGGCCGGGGCTCGCCGACCACCTCACCCCGCTTATCCTGCGCCTCCAAGAGAATCTCGACCGTCATGTCGTGCGAGAACATGTCGGCCAGCAGCGTGACCTCGATGACTGGGATTCTCGTGGTGATTCTCTTGGCGCCGTTCTTATAGTTGAGCTCGACCTCGATCTTGCGGGGTTCCAGCGGGGCGCCACTATCGAGACGTGCCACCAGCACCGGCACGACGACCTCCGCCAGGGATGCGCCACCGTGGAAGTACAGATGCCCGGCGCGATAGGGCGCCATACTGCGCGGCATGGCCACTTGGGAGAAATCGCCCCGAATGCCGACCTTCTCCGCCCTGACCACCAGGCTGTGACCGTCTGCCGAACCGTCGCCCAACATCATGCGGTCGTGCGCGTTCACCGACCATTTGCCTTGGGGCTTCACGCATACGTCCCCCGCCTCGGCTTGCGCGTTGAGGAAGAAGCCGTGGTCGGTCACGATGACCGCCTCCTTGAAGCCCATGGCGCGCAGCTTGTGCAGAGCGACGCGAATCAGCTTCAGCGTGCTGGGGATCAGACCCAGCGTCGTCTCGGGGTTGCTTTCCAGTTGGCTGTCGATTTCCGTGGAGCGCAGCACCAGCAGGTCGACGGTCTCTGCAATCTTCGGTTTGCCCCGCACAAAATCGTTGAGCGGCATTTCCGCGAAGCGATCTCCATACCGCTTGGCCAGCACGTTCATGCGCTGCGGGACGTTGCCCACCGGCGCCCCGGCCAGCTTGGGCAGGAGTGCGTCGTTCTCCAGCGCCAGGGTCAAACCCGTGCGTGCGCCGGGCAACAAGCTCGCCATGCCCACCGGGGTGATGGTCGGCAGTTGCGCGTAGGCC
>DAIRDI010000210.1:0-5782 GCA_036796235.1 Candidatus Competibacteraceae bacterium
TGCTGAAGACGGTCCCCGGCTGGCCGGTCCGGAGGCGGCGTTCCTGAGCGTGTGGGTCCTGGTGCTGCTGCCCATCGCGCAACGGCGTCTCGATCTTCGGGCGCTGGCGGCGACCCTGTGGACGGGTCTGATCGCGGCGGCGGCGCTCGGCGTGGCCCTTGATGTGGGCTATCTGAGCCTGGGTCCCCTTGATCCCGAGAGTCCGGCCGGCCTCGGCCTCGTGGCGCTAACACTCGCCAGCGTCGCCATTTTGTTTCTGGCCGGGTTTGCCCTGTGCCGATTGGCCACGCCCGATCGATTTCCCTGGGACTACCCGGCCTGGTGCGCGGGACTGCTGATCGTGGCGCAAAACGCCCATCCGGCGCTGGCGCGGATCGAGCCCGGCGCCGGTCACGGCTTCTGGACGGTGGCGGTCGCGTTCGGCGTCGGCGCGGTTCTGTACCGGCATCTCCGCCGATAACCATCCCGCGGTAGGATCAGGTATTGCTACAATTCAATGACCCTCGCCGTCAGCGATGACCAAAGCTTCTTACCCTGGTCGCCCAAATCCACCTCAACCCCCCTGGAACCCATCACCCATGGCGAAGAAAACCGACTATGCCATCAAGGTCGCCGCGCAGGCGTTTTATCTGGAGGAGCAATCCGCTCCCGATAACGATCGCTATGTGTTCGCCTATACCGTGGTAATCCAGAACCAGGGCAACATCCCCGCCCGGCTGCTCAGCCGCCACTGGATCATCACCGACACCAACGGCAAGATCGAGGAGGTGCGCGGCGAAGGGGTGGTCGGCGAGCAACCCTATCTGCGCCCCGGCGAAGGCTTTCAGTACACCAGCGGCGCGATTCTGGAAACCTCGGTCGGCAGCATGAAGGGCAGCTACCAGATGTTGGCCGACGACGGCGTCACCTTCGATGCGGAGATCCCACCGTTCGTCTTGTCCATTCCCCGCACCCTGCACTGAGAGGCCCGACAGGCGTGACGCTGCGCTACAGCTACACCCTGTTTGCGCCCGTCTACGATGCCCTGGTGGCGCCATTCACCGCTCCGGCGCGGCGGCGGAGCCTGTTGGGCTTGCGCGAGGGACCGCGCGCCGAGGTGCTGCTGGTCGGGATCGGCAGCGGGCTGGATCTGCCGCTCCTGCCCGAGGGATCGCGCTACACCGGCCTCGACCTGACCCCGGCGATGCTGGCCCGCGCCCGCCGCAAGGCCGCCGCCTTGAAGCGGGATATCCGTCTGGACGTGGGCGACGCTCGCCAGTTGCCCTACGGCGACGCGGCTTTCGATGCGGTGGTGTTGCATCTGATCCTGGCGGTCACCCCTCACCCGGAACGGGTGCTGGCGGAAGCGGCGCGGGTATTGCGGCGCGGTGGACGGGTCCTGATTCTGGACAAATTTCTGCGTCCGGATCAGAAAGCGCCGCTGCGACGACTGATCAGCCCGCTGCTGGGCGTGCTGGCCACCCGTACCGACGTGGTGTTCGAAGCGGTGTTGGCCCAGGTTTCCGGTTTGGAAGTGGCGTCCGACCGCCCGGCGCTGGCCGGTGGCTGGTTTCGGCACATCGAGTTGCGCAAAGTCGGTTTTTAACATCCCCTGTCCTCCAACCAGCCCGGCCACCACGCTTTTTCGCATCGCCATCCCGCGCTCTTGATAATCTTTCGCTTCGCCCGCATCTAAAAGAGCAATCTCATCAGCCTTGTGAATGATCATGACCGACCACGAAGCCATCGAAGCGGAAGTCGTGAGCGAAGACCGCGACGACGAGTCCTCGACCGCTGCCAACGGTAACAACAATAACATCATCGCCGCCGCCGATATTCTGCCCGGCGCCCTGTACCTGTTGCCGCTGTCGGAACGGCCGTTTTTTCCAGCCCAGGCGCTGCCGCTGCTGCTCAACGAAGAACCGTGGTTGCCCACCGTCGAGGCCGCCGCCGGCTGCGAGCAGCGGATCATCGGCCTGATCCTGGTCAAGCCCGACAGCGCGGAAAAAGCCCGTCCCGCCGATTTTCATGAGGTCGGCACCGCCGCCCGCATGCATCAATTGGCGCGCAACGAGGGGCGCTTGCAATTCATCGCCCAGGGTCTGAAACGGTTCCGCATCACCCACTGGCTGTCCGACGAACCGCCCTATCACGTCCAGGTCGAGTACCTGAGCGAGGAGGATGTGGTCGGCGTCGAGGAATTGCGCGCCTACTCGCTGGCGGTGATCAACACCCTCAAGGAACTGATCCCGCTCAATCCGCTGTATTCCGAGGAATTGAAATTCTTCCTCAACCGGTTCAACACCCATGACCCCTCGCCGCTGGCCGATTTCGCCGCCAGCCTGACCACGGCGACCAAGGATGAGTTGCAGGAGATTCTGGCCACCGCGCCGATCCTGGAACGACTCAAGAAAGTCATCGTGCTGATCAAGAAAGAACTGGAGGTCGCCAAGCTCCAGACTCAGATCCGCAAGCAGGTCGAGGACAAGATGAGCGAGCACCAGCGCAAGTTCTTTTTGCGCGAGCAGCTCAAGGCCATCCAGCAGGAACTGGGCATCGCCAAGGACGACCGCACCGCCGACGTGGACCGCTTCCGCGAGCGGCTGGAGAGCCGGCAGGTTCCGGAAGCGGCGCTGAAGCGGATCAACGAGGAACTGGACAAGCTGTCCATCCTCGAAACCGGTTCGCCGGAGTACGCGGTCACCCGCAACTATCTGGACGTGATCACCGAACTGCCCTGGGGCGTCTATTCCACCGACAACCTCGATCTCAAGCACGCCCGCGAAATCCTGGACCGCGACCACGACGGGTTGGCGGACGTCAAGGACCGGATCATCGAATTTCTGGCGGTGGGCGCGCTGAAGGGTCAGGTCGGCGGTTCGATCATCCTGCTGGTCGGTCCGCCGGGGGTGGGCAAGACCTCCATCGGCCGCTCGGTGGCCGCCGCGCTGGATCGCAAGTTCTATCGGCTGAGTCTGGGCGGGATGCGCGACGAGGCCGAGATCAAGGGCCATCGCCGCACCTACATCGGCGCCCTGCCCGGCAAATTCATCCAGGCCCTGCGCGAGTCCAAGACCGCCAATCCGGTGATCATGCTCGACGAAATCGACAAGATCGGCGCGTCCTTCCGCGGCGACCCCGCCTCGGCGCTTCTGGAAGTGCTCGATCCCGAACAAAACACCGAGTTTCTGGATCATTACCTGGACGTGCGCTTCGATCTGTCCAAGGTGCTGTTTATGTGTACCGCGAACCAGCTCGACACGATACCGGCGCCGCTGCTCGACCGGATGGAGAACATTCGCTTATCCGGTTACATCACCGCCGAGAAGCTGCAAATCGCCCGCAATCACCTATGGCCGAAGCTGCTGGAGCGCAGCGGCCTGGACCGCGAGCGCATTCAGGTCGGCGACGAGGCTTTGCGTCAGATCGTCGAGGGTTACGCCCGCGAGGCTGGGGTGCGCAATCTGGAAAAGCAACTCGGGCGGATCGTGCGCAAGAGCGCGGTGCAAATCGTCGAGGGTCGCGAGGGACCCATCACGGTGGAAGCGCCGGATCTGAACGGCTATCTGGGCAAGCCGCCGTTCAAGACCGAAACACCGATGACCGGCGTCGGCGTGGTCACCGGCCTGGCCTGGACCGCCATGGGCGGCGTGACGCTCAACGTCGAGGCCAGCCTGGTTCACACCAAGAACCGCGGCTTCAAGCTGACCGGCCGGCTGGGCGAGGTGATGCAGGAATCCGCCAACATCGCCTACAGCTATCTCAGCGCCCACCTCGAGGAATACCAGGCCGACCCCAAATTCTTCGATGAGGCCTTCGTGCATCTGCACGTACCGGAAGGCGCCACGCCCAAGGATGGTCCCAGCGCCGGCATCACCATGGCCAGCGCGCTGCTGTCGCTGGCGCGCGACCAGCAAGCGGCCCGATCCTTGGCGATGACCGGCGAACTGACCTTGACCGGGCAGATCCTGCCGGTGGGCGGCATTCGCGAGAAGGTCATCGCCGCCCGTCGGGTCAACATCCATGAGATCATCCTGCCGGAAGGCAATCGCGGCGACGCCGAGGAATTGCCGGAATACATCAAGGAGGGTCTCGTGCTTCATTTCGTCGAACGGTTCCGGCAGGTGGTGGATCTGGTGTTTGCCTCCGGCCAGGCTGATTAGGATGGCTCTCGTGACGTTCAACTCATCCCGTGTTGTTCTCCTGCCGGCGCTCGGCTTGCTGGCGCTGGCGCAACTTCCCACCCTGGCTTGGGCCGCCTGCGACGATCCGCCCGAGCGTCGGGTCAACTGGATGCGCTGCGACAAGCCGGAGGCTGACCTCCAGGGCGCGGATCTGCGCCAAGCGGTGCTGACCCAGATCAATCTGACCGGCGCCAACCTGAGCGGCGCCCGGCTCAGCGGGGCGGATTTGGGTGGCGCGACCCTGGACCGGGCCGATTTTTCGGACGCGGCGCTGGTCGGTTCGCGGCTGGTGTCGGCCCAGGCGAACCAGGCGGTGTTCGCCGGCGCCAACCTGGCCGGGGCGCGGTTGGACCGGGCGGCCCTGACCGGCGGCGATTTCAACGCGGCCAACCTGAGCGGCGCGCGGCTGGATGGCGCCAATCTCACCGAGGCGACGCTGAGCGGCGCAAATCTGTCCCAGGTCAATCTGTCCCAGGCCAATTTGCTGGATGCCCGGTTGCCGGACGCCGATCTGAGCGGCGCCGATCTGACCCGGGCGATTCTGGAGGACGCGGTGTTGACCGGCGCCAACCTGAGCGGGGCGCGGCTGGATGGAGCGAATTTGCTGGGAGTGGATTTCACCGGCGCCGATCTTTCGCGCGCCAATCTGACCAACGCCCGCATCGACGGCGCGCAATTCACCGACGCCCGGCTCGACAGCACGATCTGGGTGGATCGGCGGCGCTGCCGGCCGGGTTCGGTGGGGGAGTGTCGTTAGAAAGGTCTTGACGAGGAACTCGACGATGACCACGGTGCAAATTACCTTGCCTGACGCGCTGGCGCGGGAAGTAGCCAGCGCGGGGCTTCTGGAGCCCGAGAAGATCGAACGCATCATGCGGGAGCAATTGCGCGCCGAGCGCATCGAGCGCCTGAAGGCCGCGCGCGCAACGTTGGCGGCTGATCCGCTGGGATCGATGACTCCCGAGGAGATCAGCGCCGAAATCGCGGCCTACCGTTCCGAGCAGCGGCGTGCGGCTGGTTCTTGACACGAATACAGCGCTTTCCGGGCTGTTGTGGAGTGGTAAGCCAGGGCGCTTGATCGATGCGGCCGAGGCCGGGCGCATCGAACTGATCAGCAGCGAGACGCTGTTGGCTGAGCTGCAAGGGGTGTTGTCGCGGGAGAAGTTCGCCAGGCAGCTCGCCAAGCGTGGGCTCACGGTCGACGATGTATTCGACGGTTATGCCGCCTTGGTTCTGATCGTGGCGCCGGCCGTCATCGCGCCTACCATCCTGGTCGATCCAGCCGATGACCAAGTGCTTGCCGCGGCGCTGGCCGCACGGGTCGATTTGATCGTCTCGGGCGATGCGCATTTGCTCGACCTGAAGCGCTTTCAGAGCATCGAGATCGTCACCGCCGCCACGGCGGTCGAGCGCATCAGCAACGCTGCTTAGCCCGGTAGATTGGTTCTACTGTCACTACACCGACCATGACCGCATCGCCAACAATCCCCAAGGCGTTTGCACCGTCACTGATTTCGAGAACGTGCGCCACATTCCGGCGCCCGCATCGACGGCGCGCAATTCGCCGACGCCCGGCTCGACAGCACGATCTGGGTGGATCGGCGGCGCTGCCGGCCGGG
>DAIRDI010000211.1:0-5777 GCA_036796235.1 Candidatus Competibacteraceae bacterium
GAAGACCGCGCGCGCTGTTTGGACGCCGGCATGAACGACCACATCGGAAAGCCGGTCGAACCCGATATCCTGTTCGCCGTTCTGCGGAAATGGCTGCCCGTGGAGCCTTCTAAACCTGTAGAGAAGTAATGCTATTCTGATAGCATAGGCTTTGTAACTGAGTATTTTTTCTTTTATTTTCAAATGCTTTTCAAATAGCGTTCGATTGATCGACTCGGTCTGTTAGTCGTTATTTCTGTTATTTTTTATAAATCAATATTTTGAGATTCAATCCGCAAGGTTGTGCTCGAGATTGGGAGGTGCGCCATGAGTCCTTCGGCACAAGAGACCTCGTCGGCGAACGCCGATTTTTTCGTCGGCATCGGCGCATCGGCGGGCGGATTCGAAGCACTCCGACCGTTGATCCAGCGCCTGCATCCGACCGGCCGGGTCGCGTACATCGTGGTCCAGCACGTCTCGGTCGATCATCCGAGTGCGCTGGCGGAGTTGCTGGCTCGGAACGCCCAGCTCGCGGTGCGAGTCGCAATCGATGGCGAGCCGGTCATTCCCGATCAGGTGCTGGTGGCGCCCCCCGGCTGGGACATCGCGGTTCGGGACGACTGTATCCAACTCGCCGCGCCGCCGGCCGATGCCCGCGTTTCGCCCTCCATCGATCACTTGTTGGTTTCCCTGGCCGAAAGCCGCGGCGACCGGGCCGTCGGCGTCCTGCTGTCCGGAACCGGGCGGGATGGCGTCGCGGGCGGCCGGGCGATCCGGGAGGCGGGCGGGCGGGTGATCGTCCAGCGTCCCGCCAGCGCCCGGTACGCTGATTTGCCCGAAGCGGCGATTCAGGCCGGCGTTGTCGACCGACAGATGGACGTCGAGGACATCGCGGATTACTTGAATGCCTTGCCCGAACCGCCGGCCGTTTCCGCTGATCCGGCGAAGACCGGGGCCGCCGACGCCGCGTTTCAGGAGTTGCTCCAGCTCGTGTTGGCGACGACGCAAATGGATGCGACCCACTACAAGGAAGGCACGCTCCGGCGCCAGACCGAACGGCGGATCGCCGCGCTGCGCCTGGCGTCCCTGGAAGAGTACTTGCATTTCGCGCGCGTCAACCCCGACGAGATCAAGCTGCTCCAGCAAAGCTTCATGATTTCGGTGACCGAGTTTTTCCGGGACCCGCCGATTTTCGCGGTTCTGCGGCAAGCCGTGACCCGTTTGGTGGCTGCCAAACAGCCTGGCGATGCGATTCGGGCGTGGGCGCCCGGCAGCGCCACCGGCGAGGAGGCGTATTCCATCGCCATCGTCCTGGCCGAAGCGCTGGGAGAACGCCTCGCGCGGTTCGACGTGCGCGTGTTCGCCACCGACCTCGATCCGCACGCCGTTCAGACGGCGCGGGCGGGCGTCTACCCGCGGTCCGCCCTGAAGAATCTGGATTCCACTCTGCGCGAGCGCTATTTCGTGCCGCAGGGCCAAGGGTTGCGGGTGGGTGGAACGATCCGGGAGCGCTGCGTGTTCGCCAGCCACGATCTGGTGCGCCAACCGCCCTTCCTGGGCATGGATCTCATCAGTTGCCGCAACGTGCTGATTTATTTTCAGCCCGACTTGCAGGACGAAGTGCTCGCCAAATTTCACTATGCGCTGAATCCAGGCGGTTACTTACTGCTGGGTCAGGCTGAAACGGTTGGCATCGCCAGCAAATTGTTCGAACCGGCGGACGGACAGCACCGGCTTTATCGCCGGCGCGACGTACCCACGCCCCGAACCTTTCTCGTTCAGAGAAACATGCCGCCCAGCCGACCGCAATCGCCGCCGCCCGGCGCCGCCCGGCGCGCGTCGTCGGTCGAGTCGGCCACGCAGGAATGCCTGCTGCGGGAGTACGCACCCGCCAGCGTGCTGGTGAACCGCGTCTGGTTGCCGCTGCACTTCTTCGGGAACGTGGAGCGCTATCTGAATATTCCCAGTGGCGTGGCGGATTTCTCCCTGCTCTCTTTGTGCCGGCCGGAATTGCGCGGCGAGGTTGGAACCTTGTTGCATCTCGTGCTTCGGGAAGGACAGGCGTCGGCGGTGGGGCGATCCCAGTCGCTCGCGCTGGAGGAGGGCGTCGCGCGGGTGCGGACGGTGGCGCGGCGCGTCGATGTGGACCCGATTGGAAACGGTGGCGCCGTCCTGGTCAGTTTTGAGGAGCAACCCGTTCCGCCGGAAGCGCTCGCGACCGGCCAGGAGCAACCGTCGCGGGAGGCCGCGCCCGGCGAAGCCGACGAACTCCGCTTGGAACTGGCGGCCACCCGCGAGCACCTCCAGGCGGTGATCGAGGAGATGGAGACTGCCAACGAGGAACTCCAGTCGCTCAACGAGGAGATGCAGGCTTCCTCCGAGGAACTGCAAGCGTCCAACGAGGAGCTTCAGTCCACCAACGAAGAACTGATCACCCTTAACGACGAACTGCGCGCCAAATCGACGGATCTCGCCAGCGCCAACGACGCCCTGACCAATATCCTGGATTCCATCCAGACCGGGCTGGTGGTGGTGGACAAGCAAGGCAAGGTGTGCCGCTTCAATCCGCTGGCGGTGCGGGTGTTCGGCCTGATGCCGGAGGATATCGGCCAGCGGTTGTACGGTGTGCCGTGCATGCTCGATTTGCCGGACTTGCACGACCGGATCGAGGACGTGATTCTTACCGGGACGCCGGTAGTCCAGCACGCCAGTCAAGAGGATCGCTGCTACCTGCTTCAGATTTCTCCTTACGTCGACCAGTCCGGCCGGCGCACGGGCGCGGTGCTCACCTTCACCGACGTTTCCGAACTGCGCCGCGCCGAAATCGAGCGTGAGAAAGCCGAGGCGGCGTTGCGGGAAAGCGAGCGTCGCTACCGCGAGCTGGTGCAGAACGCCAACAGCGCCATCGTTCGCTGGTCGCGCGACGGCGCGATCACCTTTATCAACGAATACGCGCAGGAATTCTTCGGTTGGCGCGCTGACGAAGCGATCGGCCGACACATCAGCATCCTGGCGCCCGAGCGGGAGTCCACCGGCGCCGATCTCACGACGCTGGTTCAGGATATCGTCGATCACCCGGATCGTTACGTGAACAACGTCAACGAAAACATCCGCCGCGATGGCCGCCGCTTCTGGATGAACTGGACCAACCGTGCGATCCGCGACGAGCGCGGCCAGGTGAGCGAAATACTCGCCATCGGCAACGATATCACCGACTTCAAGCGCGCCGAGGAAGCGCTTCGGTACCAGGAAATGCTGTTGCGAGAGGTCGGCGAACTCGCCCATATCGGCGGTTGGGAGTTCGACCCGGTCACGCTCCAGGGCAGTTGGACCGAGGAAACCGCCCGCATTCATGAAGTGGACCCGACCGCCCAAGTCGACGTCGCCTCGGGCTTGAGCTTCTACCCCGACGAATCCCGCGCCCGCATCGAGGCGGCGGTCGCGGCGGCCATCGAACGCGGTACGCCTTACGATCTCGAAGTCGAATTCGTCTCGGCCAAAGGCACGCCCAAATGGGTTCGCCTCATCTGCCGCCCCGTCGTGGAGAACGGGAAGGTCGTGCGCGTGCGGGGTTCCTTTCAGGAAATCACCGAACCCAAGCGGATGGAGCAGAATCTTCGCGCGAGCGAGGAAAAATTGCGGCTATTCATCGAACATGCGCCGGCGGCCATCGCCATGTTTGATCGCGACATGCGTTATCTCTTCGTCAGCCGCCGGTGGATCACCGATTATCGGCTCGGGGATCGGGAGGTCATCGGCCACAGTCATTACGAGATCTTTCCCGAGATACCGGAACGCTGGAAAGCGATTCACCGCCGTTGTCTGGCGGGCGCGACCGATGGTTGCGAGGACGATCCTTTCCCGCGCCTCGACGGAAACATCGACTGGGTGCGTTGGGAAATCCGCCCCTGGTACGACAGCGGCGGCGCCGTCGGCGGCATCGTGATCATGTCGGAGGACATCACCCAGCGCGTGCAAGCGCGGGACGCGCTGCGCGAGAGCGAACAAAAGTATCGCATGTTGACCGAGACCATGAAGGACGTCGTGTGGGTGCTCGATACCGAAACCCTGTATTTCCGTTACGTCAGCCCGTCGGTGCGGGGACTGCGCGGGTTCACGGCGGATGAAATCATGGCCGCGCCGGTCGATGAAGCCCTGATGCCGGACGCCGCCAAGGCTTTAAAGGATCTGATCCGGCAGCGGGTCGCGGATTTTCTATCGGGTAAGGAAAGCCCCTATCGGTATTACCTCAACGAGGTCGAACAACCCTGCAAGGATGGCTCCTCGGTGTGGACCGAGGTCATCACCAAATTATTATCTCAACGAGGATACCGGGCGCGTCGAGATCCGGGGCGCGACCCGCGACATCAGCGAGCGCAAGCGGGCCGAGGAAGAAATTCACCGGCTCAACGCCGATCTGGAACGCCGGGTGACCGAGCGCACCGCCGAGTTGCGGGAGGCCAATCGGGCCGTGGCGGAACGGGCCGCCGAAATCGCCGAGATGAACGCCGAGTTGGAACGTCGAGCCTATGCCGCCGAGGCGGCGAGTCGGGCGAAGAGCGCGTTTTTGGCCAACATGAGCCACGAGATTCGCACGCCGATGAACGCCATTCTCGGTTTCACCCACCTGCTGCGGCGCAGCGTTCGAGATCTGGAGGTCCGGACCAAGCTGGAGAAGATCGCGGACGCCGCCGGCCACCTGCTGGGGATTCTCAACGACGTGCTGGACCTGTCCAAGATCGAAGCGGAGAAGCTGGTGCTGGAGCGGGTGGATTTCGAGTTGAGCGCGGTGGTGGAGGAAGCCCGCGCGCTGGTGGCGGACAAGGCGCAGGCCAAGGATCTGGTCCTGGCGGTCGATCTGGCGCCCGAGGCGGCGAGGCTCGGGCGGGTGCGGGGCGACCCGACCCGGTTGCGCCAGATGCTGCTGAACTACCTGAGCAACGCGGTCAAATTCACCGAGCGAGGGGTGGTCGTCTTGCGCGGGCGAGTGGAAGAAGAGAGCGCCCGCGACCTGCTGCTGCGGTTCGAGGTGAGCGACACCGGCCCCGGCATCGCCGCGGACGTGCTGCCCCGGTTGTTCGCGACCTTCGAACAGGCCGACGGCTCCACCACCCGCCAGCACGGCGGGACCGGGTTGGGGTTGGCGATCAACCGCCGGCTGGCGCGACTGATGGGGGGCGAGGTGGGGGTTGAAAGCCAGCCGGGAATCGGCAGCGTCTTCTGGTGCACCGTCCGGCTGGACAAGAGCGTCGCCATTCCGGCGGCGGCGCCTGAGGCGATCCAGACGCCCGGCCGCCGGAATGTTCGGTTGTTGCTGGTCGAAGACAGCCCGATCAACCAGGAAGTGGCGCTGGAGCTGTTGTGCGGGGAAGGCTTCGCGGTCGACTTGGCCGAGGACGGCGCGCGGGCGGTCGAGATGGCGGGCCGCCACGGCTACGACCTGATCCTGATGGACGTGCAGATGCCGGTCATGGACGGTTTGGACGCCACCCGCGCCATCCGTCAGCTACCCGCTTGCGAGCAGACTCCGATTCTCGCCATGACCGCCAACGCCTTCAACGAAGACCGCGCGCGCTGTTTGGACGCCGGCATGAACGACCACATCGGCAAGCCGGTCGAACCCGAGATCCTGTTTGCCGCCCTGCGGAAATGGCTGCCGCGGGAGTAGAGCGCCAGAGTCCCCTGACCCCATGATCCCCGGCGAAAGCACGTCCTGAGAGCATGCTCTTATGTTTCTGATTGTCGGACAACTTGACACTCCAGGGGTGAATTGTTACGTTGCCTTAGCACTCCAAGAC
>DAIRDI010000212.1:0-5771 GCA_036796235.1 Candidatus Competibacteraceae bacterium
CCGGGATCGAGACCTTCACGATCTTCGCCCGGATGGCCGGGCCGCCCGGTCGCGATGTGGATTTACGGCTGAGCGGCGCCGATGCCGATACCCTGAAGGCCGCCGCCCATGAGTTGGCTCAGGCGTTGGCGGCCCTGCGGGGCGTCTCCGCGATCGAGGACGATCTCCC
Organism: Candidatus Competibacteraceae bacterium; assembly: GCA_036796235.1. Taxonomy (GTDB): domain Bacteria; phylum Pseudomonadota; class Gammaproteobacteria; order Competibacterales; family Competibacteraceae; genus REEE01. Next base: position 170 of record DAIRDI010000212.1, read on the forward strand.
CTACGGACCGGAGCAGTTGATTTACCGGCTGACGCCCACCGCCGAGGCGCTGGGGTTGACGGTGGAGGCGGTCGGTCGGCAGGTGCGGGCCGCGTTCGACGGCCAGCGGGTGCAGATTTTTCAGGACGGCGATGACGAGGTGGAGGTGCGGGTGGTGCTGCCCGATGCCGAACGCCATACCTTGAGCGGGCTGGAGCAGCTTCCGGTGGCGCTGCCCGACGGCGGAATCGCCCCGCTGGGCAATCTGGTCGAGCTGCGGGCTCGGCGCGGGTTCGAGGCGGTGCGCCACGCCGACGGCCTGCTGGCGGTGCGGGTGTCAGCCGATGTGGACCCGACGGTGATCAAGTCGGGCGAAGTGATCGCCGGTCTCGAGCAGGGGGTATTGGCGGAGCTGCGGGCGCGCTACGGAATCGACTATTCCCTGGAGGGACGCGGGGCCGACCAGCGCGAGACCTTGGCGGATTTACGGCGCGGTGCTTTATTCGCCCTGGCCTTGATCTATTTGATTCTGGCCTGGGTGTTCGGGTCTTACGGCTGGCCGCTGGTGGTGATGAGCGCCATTCCCTTCGGCCTGGTGGGGGCCATCGGCGGCCACTGGCTGCTGGGCATCGACCTGACCGTGTTGTCTTTGTTCGGATTATTCGGACTGTCGGGGATCGTGATCAATGATTCGATCATCCTGGTGACCTTTTACCGGCACTTGCGGGAGACTGGGTTGGCGGTGCGCGAGGCGTTGATCGAGGCCGCTTGCCAGCGCTTGCGGGCGGTGCTGTTGACGTCGCTCACCACCATCGCCGGATTGACTCCGCTGCTGTTCGAGCGCTCGCTGCAAGCGCAATTCCTGATCCCGATGGCGACGTCCATTTCCTTCGGGCTGGCCTTCGGTACCCTGCTGGTGCTGCTGTTCGTGCCGGCCCTGCTGTCGGTCCATGAAGACCTCGCCCGCTGGTTCGGCGGTCGGGCGGCGGTCGAATCGCCGCCGCTGGCGTGAAAGTGATTTCTTCAAGATGGTTATGCGTGAGCTGCAAGCGCTAATCTGTTTAGAGAAACGCAGGCGCTCGAAGGAGGTAGACGGCCATTGTCACTACCGCCGCCAGCAGAACGGCCAGCAGCAAGGGTAGGGCGACTACGTCCGGCAATCGTCTCAGTCTTTCCTCCAAAGCTGTTCGGCGCACGAGTACAGCGGGCAACGAGACTAAGGTGGCGACCAAAAAAAGTGTAGAGAACAATCCGATTCGTTCAAATCCAGTCAGCAGGGTGAAGTTGGAAACTACGATGAGAAACGCAGCGATCAAAAACCCACCGATCATTTCTACCCCCACGAGCAAGCGACTTGAAGAACCCGACGCCGGTTGCGAGAGAAATCGGTAAAGGAGATAGCCGGCGCTCGCGAGGAGGAGCGGTAGCGTCAGGAATGAGAATGCGGGTGCAAATCCAGCAAGCGCGCCGATCGCGATATAGGCGAACGGGCACAGCACAAGGCCTAAAACGCAAGCCGAAAGTCCGGCGCTGGGTAAATGAGGGCCGGCGGCTTCACTCCGCAGGGGCTTCATAATTTCTCTCCAGGACAATTCGCGTTACCAAGGGTGCGTAACCGTGCTGGTGTTGCAACTGCCACCATGCGGTAATGCCGATGGCGGCGGTCGAAGAAAAAATCGAATCCGACGATGCCCCGAATTCCTTGATGAACTCAAAAGCGCCGGCGGGCGACTTCCAGTCGCCCGCCGGCGGAAGGACTGAAGGCTCAGGTTGTCGTTGCAACCGGCGCGGACGAGGGCTCCGGACCCTGCAACCGTTGCGCCGCTTCCGGAGCGGGCAGCGTGACGCCTTGCTTCTCCTCTGGCTTGCCGACCAGTAACCGCAACCCGGCGTGGTAGCACTGGCCGGCGTTGCTCAGTTCGCGCAGGGACTCCAGCAATTCGCCCAGTTCTTCATAAGCGTCCGGACTCGGCATCAACTGGATGCTTCGCTCCAGGTACTCCCGCGCCTTGGCGGGCTGCTGAGAGCGTTTGGCCAGTCGGCCCAAGGTCAGCAGGAGGTGCGGATCGTCGCCGTGCTTGACCAACCAGCCCTCGGCGGTCGCCAGTTGCCCGGCGGCGTTGCCGCGACCGAGCATCCCATAGCCGACCACCAATTTCGGACTCCAGCGCCGGTTGATGGCCTCGCGCAGCAGCGCCTCGGCGTCGTCGATGGCGTCGAAGTCGCGCAGGGCGGTGGCATAGTCCACCAGGAACGCTTCATCCCCCTCGCGCAGGGCCGCCGGGGCCTGCTTCCACAGCGCCCGTAACCGGTCCAGCGAGCCGCTGGCGGCGGCGCCATGCAACAACCCTTGGTAGGTCTGCTGCTGGAGTTCCGCGAAGATCTCGGGGCCGAATACCTTCCGCTTCCGCAGGTCTGGCATCAAAGCGTGCAACGATTCCCAGGCTTGCAGTTGCTGGTAGCTCTTGGCCAGCCATTGCAGGACCCCGGGATGATGGGGGTTGAGGGTGTGCAGCGATTCCAGGATCGGCCGGGCCTGTTCGGCCTGCCCGTCGTCCAGCAGAAATTCCGCGCGGGTCAGTTGCGCGACCAGCCGGTCGACGTCCGGGCATTCCTCGGCTTCGCGCAGATGCAGATCGCGGCGCCACCTCTCGCCGTGGAGGGCATGGACCGCCCGGGCCGCGCCCAGGTAGTGCAGGGCAGGGGTTTCGCTGTAACTGGCGCTTTTAAGCAGAGTCTTTTCCGCGGCCGCCCACTGACCCGCCGTCAGTTGCCGAGTGCCTAAGTTGAACAGCCGCCGCGCTTTCTTCTGCAAGCGGCGCCGATTGGCCGCCAGAGTTTGGCCGGGGGTCCGCCACAGCCGGACGGCCAACCGGACCAGAAAATAGAACACCACGAAGGCAAAGATGAGAAAGAGCCCCAGAAAAGCCACGCTGGTTTCCAAGGTCCATTGACCGATGCTGAGCAGGGCGTAGCCTGGATCCTGTTGGAGCGCCAGCGCCATCCACACCGACACGAACAGGGTGAAGAGAATCCCGACAAGCAACCTCATGGCAGGGTCTCCTCGTCCGTCGCCGAAGGTTCGACGGGGAGCGTTGCTGGGGCGGTCAGCACCGGACGAATCGGTTGCCGGCGGTTCAGCGCGTCGTGAAACGCTTGGTTGAGGCCGGCCAGATCCGGAATATAGGGGTTGAACGGCACGGTTTGCAGGGACTGCAACTCGTCGAGGAACCGGGCGACCCGCGCGTCCTCGCTATCGAAGTATTTCTGGGTCCAGTCGCGGATCTGCCCGTAGGCGGCCTGGTAGGACTCGGCGTCGCCGCGCAGCAGCGCCAGGCGCATGCCGTCCAGCTCCAGCCGCAGGTTCTGGCGCAGGAAGAACTCTTCCTCGACCGCGACCAGCGGTGGCGCGGTGCTGCTCTCGCGACGGATCACCACGATGTCCTTGAACTGATTCCAAACCGCGTCGGTGGTCTGCTCCCACCAGGAGTGATCCGGGTCGGTGATGGTCGGCGCGCCGGGTTTGAAATGGTTCCGGATATTCGGAACGTCGGCGATCTTGATCGGTAGGGTATCGACCTCCTTGGTCAGCTCCGCCAATTTGTGCGCGAGGCCGGTTACGTCGGGCAACTGGACCCCACGCAGGCTGGCGATGGCTTCGCCGAGCATGGTGCTGACCGGATCCATGATGCGCTCGTTCACCGCCTTCAGGCGCTGCTGAGCCGTGTCCAGAGCGAGGCGGGCGGTGGCGACGTTGCGCTCCAGCCGGAGCTTGGCATCGGCCAGGCGCAGCAGATAGTCCACTTCCACCAGCGGGAAGGCATTCACATCGCCGCCTTTGATGGCGACGACCTTGAAGGTTTCCAGGTCTTCGGCCAAGGTGTTGTGGCCGAGTCGCAGATTCTGGATCTGCTCGTTGAGTTGCGCCAGGCGGTTTTGCTGGTCCCGCACTTGCGCGTCCAGTTCCATGTGCTGTTTCTGGACCGCGGTCTGGTGGGTGTCGTGGCCTTCGCGCAGCAGCCGAATTTCACCCTTGACCACTTCGGTTTCGCCTTTTTGCAGATCCATCGCATTCTTCAAGGGTTGCAGATCGCCGGTCAGGCCCAGCATCTGACTCTTGAGATCCTGGTCGGCGGCCCGCAGCGGGTCGAGGGCGGATTTCAGCCCCTGCAATTCCTGGATCTGGTTCTTAAGAGCTTGTAATTCAGGATGTTGCTGGGCGATTGCCTTTTGGATCGCCTGTTCCGTTTGGTTGGCCTGAACGGCCTGCTCCTGTTGCCCCAAGTACCACAGGTAACCGCTGCCGCCGCCCGCGCCCAAGGCGACGAGGAGGGCGAACAACGCCAATCCCCGGCCCCCCTTGGGCGCGGGCGGCGCGGGCGTGATGGCGGATGCGGGCTCAGGTCGGGGCGATGAAGCGGACGGCGCGGAAGGAGTTGGCTTGAGCTGGGTGTCGTCGTCTGGTGTCTTGTCTGTCATGTCGCGTTACCGAGCAGGTGAAGGAGAATTCGCCGTCAGTTCCAGCAGGGCGGCGATCAGAGCAGTGTCGCTGGCTTCCCGGGCGAGCAGGATCGAGTGGCAGCCATGGTCCCTGGCGGCCCGCCGGATCCGGTCGCTGACCACGACCAGAGGGGTATCACGTAAATAATCTTGCCCGGCAACGCCCAATAGATCAAACAGATTCCGCAAACTTTCGTGGCTGGTGACGACCGCCGCGCCGACTTCGCCCTTCGCCCAGCGTTTCAGCAGGGGCGCTGGATCGATCGCCGGTCGCTCGCGTCGGTAAACTTCGGCGGCGACGACCCGAGCGCCGCGGGCCGCGAGCGTCGTGACCAGCAGTTCCCGGCCGCCTTCGCCGCGCACGATAACGATCCGCTGGCCGGCCACCTGTTGGAAGCGGGGCAGGGCCAGCAAGGCTTCACTGGTAAAACCCTCGTCCGGTCGCAGACAAGGCCCGACGCCGTGTCGGGCCAGCGCCCGGGCGGTGGCGGCGCCGATGGCGGCGAGTTCCAGATGCGGTGGAATCCCCCCGCGTTCCAGGATGAGAGGCAGACCCCGATCCACGGCGTTAGCGCTGGTGAAGAGCAACAGAGCACAGTCGGCCAGCCGTTCGAATACGGCCAGCGCCGACGCCCGATCGCGCGGTTCGCCGATAGCCAACAGCGGGCAGCGGATGGCCACGCCGCCCGCCCGTTCGATCAGGTGGCATAAGTCATCGGCCTGATGTTCCGGCCGGGTGACCAACACGCCCAAGCCGTTCAGGGAAAAGTGGCGGTTTTCCTCAGGCGAGGACAGGAGAGACGTTGAGCATGAAGAACCGAACACCATCAAGGTCCCTCCTCAGCAACGCCCGACCGAAACCGCTCCGCGGCCTGGAACCAGTGCCGCCCCGGCGCCGGGCATTCCACGTGTGCTGGCTGATTGCCTGGACTCGCCTCAAACTGATGGAGGGAGCGTTCATAATGAGCCATGGTCGATAAGAAATCCTTTCATCGGCGGCCAATGTTTTGGGCGACGCGCGCCAACGGGCGAAGACGGAGTTCCGTGTCTCCGCTTGGCGCCCTCCTCAGGGGCGGAAGACGTCTTCCAGGCTGGCCGCGTCCAAAACCCGGTCGCCCCAGCG
>DAIRDI010000213.1:0-5702 GCA_036796235.1 Candidatus Competibacteraceae bacterium
CTGCTGGCCGACCGCGAGGCGCTCGCCGAGCGACTCACTCTCATCCACCAGCGCGGTGCGTTGATCGTCGGCGTCAAAGCGGACTATCCACCGTTTGGGATGCGCGACGCCACCGGCCAACTGGTCGGTTTTGAACCCGACCTGGCCGCCGAACTGGCCCGCCGGCTGGGCGTCGATTTGCAGTTGGTCGCGGTGACCTCCACCAACCGCTTGCAAAGGCTCGAAGAGGGGGCGATCGACGTCGTGATCGCGACGCTGGGCGATACCGCGCAACGGCGACGCATCGCCACCCTCATCGAACCCCATTACTACGCCAGCGGCGTGACGGTGCTGGCGCCGCCCGATACCCGGCTGTCCGGGTGGGCCGACTTGCGCGGGCGCAAGGTCTGCGCCACCCAGGGCGCGTACTTCAACCGAGAGATGAGCCAACGCCATCTGCTCGATCTACAGATTTTCAGCGGCACTCGCGATACACGCCTGGCCCTGCGGGACGGTCGGTGCATCGCATGGCTGTACGACGACACCGCCCTGGCGAACTTTCGCCGCGATCCGGACTGGGCGGAATACCGGACGCCGCTGCCGCCGACCCTGCTCTCACCCTGGGCCGTCGCCATCGCCGCCGCCGAATCCGGTTCCCCGCTGGAACGCGCCATCGCCGACGGCATCGCCGACGTCCATCGCAGCGGCTGGTTGATCGACGCCGAGCGCCGCTGGAGCATCGAGCCGAGCCGGTTCCTGGCCGATGCCCGGCAACTCTGGACGCAGGTCGATGCCGAAGGCCGGCCGGTCTGCGCCCGCCTGACCAGCGGCGAATGGCCGATTGAATGCCGTTACGCCGAGCGGCTGACCGCGACCGAGGTCAGCGGCCTGCGCCACGTCGGCCTGTTGGTCCGGGAGCGCACCGGCCTCGATCTCACTTTCGTCTACGATGCCTACGATCGCGGCCTGTTCCTGCGCGGCCTGTGGCTCACGATCCAGTTGCTGGTCGCGTGCGTGATCGGCAGCCTGTTGGTGGGCTGCGCGGGCGCTCTGGCCGCGACCTCCGGAGTTCCCTTGCTGGGCGGTTGGGTGCGGGCGACCGCCATGCTCGGGCGCATGACCCCACCACTACTGTTGATCTACGTGATGTTCTTTGGAGTCGGTCATCTGGTGGTCACCCGGTTCGGCTGGACCGTTGACGGTTTTCTGGTCGCCGCCGCCTGCCTGTCGCTGTACGCCGGATGTTCCACGGTATTCGCCATCCTCGACGCCAGCGCCGTGCTCGAACGGCGGCGACCCGGATTCGCGCTGCGCTGGAACACGCTGCCGCAGGCCCTGCGGCTGGCCTACGCGCCGGTGGTCGCCATTCTGGTCAACGTGGTCAAGGCGACCGGCATGGCCAGCGTGATCGCCGTTCCGGAACTCATCTCCGCCTCGACCGCCATCGTGGCCGAGCACGGCAATGCCGGGGTGATGATGAACGTGCTCATGATCGTTTATTTTTTAGTAGTGCTGCTGGTGGTGCGGATTTTCGCCGGCATCGAACGGCGGGTGCTTCAACGTGACCCCCGCTGAAATCATCGAGACACTGTGGATTTGGACGCCGTTCCTGATCGGCGGCTTCGCTTGGAACATTCTCATCTCGCTCGCAGCCATGCTCGTCGGCACCCTGCCCGGCATCGTCCTGGCGCGGCTGCGCCTGGCGAAGCGCCGGTCCTGGGTGCGCGCCAGCCTGACGGTCACCGAACTCACGCGCAACATCCCGACCTTCGTTTTTCTGTTTTATCTGGCGTTCCTGATCCCGGCGGAATTGACCTGGGCGGGCCAGGTTTATACCTTTCCCGCCTGGTTGAAGGCGTCGCTGGCGTTATCGGTGGCGGTGGTGGGCTTCGTTTCCGATACTCTTTATGTGGCTTGGCGGCACTGGCGGGAAGGCGATCGCGCCGCCGCGCTGCTGTTCGTGCCGAACTGGACCGGGTACTTACTCATCATCGTCATGGCGTCCAGCACCGCCTCGGTGATCGGCGTCGATGAAATCGTGGCGCGGTGCAACGTGATCATCGCCGCCGTGGGTCACGATGACTTGATGCTGTGGATTTATCTGTATGCCATTGCGTATTTCGTGCTGTTCTGTTTCCCGCTCAACCGGGCGATGGAAGCCTTGAAAAACCGGATGCAGGCGCGCGCCGGCTCGGCGTTATCCAAAAAATAGGGGGAAGATTGATGGCGAAAGCGTGGCAAGCGCCGCCGGCCGCATTCCAGCGTGGCCTGTCGGGTGCGCTCCTGACCCTGCTCGTCTTGGCTGGATTGCCCGCCGTCCGGGCGGAACCGGTGCTCGAGCGCATCGAGCGCACCGGCGTCTTCATCGCGGGAACCCGCGCGGATGCCGCGCCCTTCGGCTTCCGCGACCCACGGGGTCAGTTGACCGGCTTCGCGGTCGATCTTTTGGGCGAAATCCAACGGCGGCTCGAACGGCGTTTCGACCGGACGCTGGAATTGCGCCTGCATGAGGTCACCGCAGCCAATCGCATGGCGTTGGTGATCGACGGCGCCATCGACATCGAATGCGGCGTCACCACGCCCACTTGGGCGCGCGAGGCGCGGGTGGATTTTTCAATCCCGTTTTTTGGCAATGGGACCCGAGTGATGACCCGTCAAAGCGCCATCAGCCAACTTCAGGATTTGCCGGGCAAGCGCATCGGCGTCGCCGCCGGCACGACTACCGCCGCCATTCTGGCCGAACACGTCCCCGAGGCGATCCTGGTGGAAGTGCCGGACATGGCCACGGGACTCGAACGATTCCGCCGCGGCGAACTGGATGGCCTGGCTAACATCGGGATCGTGTTGCGCGCCATGGTCGAAAACGACCCGCTCAAGAGCCAGGTGATTCTGTTGCCACGCAGCGGGCGGTTTTCCTTCGAGACCATGGCCTGCATCCTGCCCGAGAATGACTCGGCCTGGCGGGATTTTGTCAATCGCACCTTCGCGGAACTGTTGGACGGCGTCGATGAATATCGGGGGAGCTATATGGAAATCTACGAGCGCTGGTTCGGCCCGCGGGGCGTGGTGTACTTCCCCCTGGATTACGCGACCGCCCAGCGGCTGGCCGCTTCGGTCGTTTGGCTGCACTAGGCCAGCCCCATGACGCTGCGCGGGCGGCTGTTTCTGTTGGTGACCCTGCTGGTCGTCATCAGTATTCCCGGAACCGCCGCGATGTTCGGCTACGGGTACTGGCGGTCGCTCCTGGAGCGCACCCAGGACGACGGTCTGCTGCTGGCCCGGTTGTTGGCCCAGTCCATCAGCTTTAACCAGCAGGCGCCGGCGGTCGTTGAAAGCCTGGTCAACGATGCGGCGCTGGCTCAGGCCAATATGGTCGCCCATCTGATTCAAGTCGTGAATCAACGCGGGACGTCGGTCGAAGCGATCAACCGCGCCCTGCAACACGTCGCCGCCCGCGAGCAGATCGCGGAAATCTGGGTGACCGATCGAGAGGGAACTCCCCGGTTCTGGTCGCTCCCCGAACTCGATGCCGCCCTCAGCATCGAGAGCGGTTTGACGCGGCAACCCATTTTTCGCCCGGTGCTGGAGGGACGCAAGTACACCGTGGTCACCGAGTTGATGCGTCGCGACCTGGAAGGCCGGGAGATTTACTACGGCGGGGTCGCCATGCCGGATCGGAGCGGCATGGTCCTGATCGCCCGCCAACCCGGCCCTTTCCGGGAGTCCATCAACCGAATCGGTCTCAAGCGACTGATGGAAACCGTGGTGGCGGACGCCCTGATCGACGCCATTCGCGTGTTCGATCATACCCTTGGGTTATTGGCCGCGACCTCGGACCAAGGGGACGGCGAGGACGAGGCCGCCGCTCTGACCGCCACCGAGCGCCGGTTGTTGGAACGAGCGCTCGCCACCGGCGCTCCAGCGTCCTCTCTCGAACGTCAGGGGATTGCCGACGTCCTCCTCGGGCGCACCCAACTGCAAGTCGCCGCCCCGATCTTCGGCGCGGACGGCCTGCCGGAAGGGGCCGCTCTGGTCGATCGGTCCATCGACATGCGCGACAGCCTCCAAACCCTGCTGGCGTTGGGCGGCGGTTTGACGGTGGCGCTACTGGGTCTGGGTTTAACCTTGGCGCTGGCGTTTCTCAACCGGGCGGTCCGCCCGCTCGCCCGTCTGACCGTGCAGACGCACCGTTTGGTGGAGCGCCAGTTTGCCGCCGATCCGGAGATGGAAGCGGATTTGGTCCGGGTCAGCGCGGGTCGCCGCGACGAAGTCGCTTATCTGGGCGGGGCCTTGCGGTCGATGATAACCACCTTGAAAATCTATATCGCCGATCTGAAGGAAACCACGGCGGCGAAGGAACGGATCGAAGGCGAGCTAGCGGCGGCGCGCAGCATTCAGATCGGCATGCTGCCCCGGGACTTCACGCCCGACGAAGCCGCCGGCTACGACCTGCATGCGGTGTTGGAACCGGCCAAGGCGGTCGGCGGCGACCTGTTTGATTTCTTCATGCTGGACGAACATCGCCTGTTCTTCCTGGTCGGCGATGTATCGGATAAGGGGGTGCCGGCGGCGTTGTTCATGGCAGTCACCAAAACCCTGTTCGCGATTGAAGCGCAGCGCGATTCCACGTCGGTGAGCGGCATCATGGCGCGGGTCAATACGGCGCTCTGCCGGAGCAATTCCGAGGACATGTTCGTGACGGTCTGCGCCGGCATTCTGGACACGCGCACCGGCGTCGCGATCTGTAGCGACGGTGGCCACGATGCGCCTCTGGCGTTGCGGCATGGCGGCGTGGAACCGATTGAAAAGCAGGGTGGCCTGGCGTTGGGGATCTTCGCCGACAGCCGTTATCGGGAATGGACGATCCAGTTGGCGCCCGGCGAAGGACTGGTCATCTATACCGACGGCGTCAGCGAAGCGATGAACGCCGCCGGCCAGATGTTTGGGACCCAACGCCTGCGAAAGATTTTACGCGCGTTGGCGCCCGAAGTTCCGGCCCGGGCCGTGACCGCCCGCGTCATGAGCGCGGTGCGCGTGTTCGTGGAGGATTATCCGCAAAGCGATGACATCACGCTATTGGCGCTGCGCTGGATTCCCGACCGGCGGCTGACTCTCTCTCCCTGAGCCTCCCGCAATCTCTTCGCCCCCAACCCGCGCGGCTCGATCAGGCCGGCAGGTGAATGAGTTGTGGGGGATGAGCGACCGCTTCGAGAAACTTCAGGAGATCGGTCGAAGCGATGGTCGTGGTTCGGTCGTTGCACAGCGGATGGAAATTCACCAGTGGGAGATCCAGCACGGATCGATCGATGACCACGCGGACCCGGCCAGCGGCGTCGTTAACGACAGCGAACGGCGAAACGGCGCCGGGAATGATGCCCAGGATTTGCGCCAGTTCCTCGGCCTTGGCGAATGAGAAGCGCGGCGCGCCGAGCAGGGCGGCGACGGTCCGCAAATCGACCGTCGTATTTTCCAGCGCCGCCAGCAGCCAATACCCGCCTTTTTTGTCTTTGAGAAACAGATTCTTGACGTGTCCTCCCGCGAGATTGCCGCGCAAACGCCGGCTGTCCTCCACCGTGCGCAACGGCGGATGCGCCACCGTCGCGTTGGCGATGCCCAGTTCGTCGAGCAGGGCGATCAGTTGTTGGCTATCCATTGGGGCTATCATCAGATCGGTTCTATTGCGGATAACGGCGCGCCCACGCTGGCGCGCGGGCACGAAATTC
>DAIRDI010000214.1:0-5671 GCA_036796235.1 Candidatus Competibacteraceae bacterium
CGCCAGCCGGTCCCACCCTAAATCGTCTTTACCTGCAGTTAATGAGCATTTAGCGAAATACTTGCCTTTGCCCTCCTTGGCGATGCAGTTGAGCTGCTGGGTCTCTTCCTGGGCCACGTCGAAACCCACCACATGAATGCGCAGGCCAACACCCGCGCTAGTCGCTTCCCGCGCCGCCGCGCAAGGATCGCTTTCGCAGGTGCCTTGGCCGGACAGCACCCCGCCAGCCCCGAACAACTCATTCAGTGGCTGGAAGCCGTGGCGCGCGGCTGGAATGCGGCGGCAACCCCCTTCGTCTGGGGCGGTAAGCGTGCGCTCCGCCGCCAGCAGGCGCGAGAACGGCGCTATCGTTTGGGCGGTTCCGGAGCCCTTACTCACCAACCGATTCCGCATCAAGGGTTGAATAGTAATGGCGATGGGCAAAGCAAATGACCCACTAGGGCGCGTTTATGCTATCTGATCGAAAGTAGAAGCCTGTGTAGTGATCGAAGGATTTGTCCGGATGGCCTGGAATGCGGAACTTGCGCTCTTTCTGCCAGGTCGCAACCATCGAATAGCCGATTTTCTTCAGCGAGTCGACGAATTCCTCGCGATTGAATGCACGATACGGACAGTACGCGGTACCGATGTACTGCAGGGTGATCAACGCAGGACCGTCATAGACTGGTGTCGTATTCACCAGCACATGCTTCGGTTTGAAGCGAAACGCCGATATGACCTCCGCCAAGCTCGGGGAATCGACATACTGCAGCGCGCCGGCAGCGAGAACGATGTCGGCGCCCTCGCACTGGTCCGGCTGCGTGACGAAGTGAACATTCGTCCGTCCGCGCTCGCGCGCCAGGGCCGTTCCGGCGGCAGCCACCTTGGGGACATCGCAGATCGTCCAGGCCAGGTCCGCAGGATACGTCAGCACCTGCGCGAAGCCGTAGTAGGCGACCCCGACATGGCCGCCGATTTCGAACACCGAACGGCTGTCCTCGAATGCCGTGCGCAGCCAGTAGAGTACGGGATAATCGTCCAGTTGAACGGAATTGTGCTTGTTGAGATACCAGTTCTCGGCGTCGGCGGCGTCATATCCGAATGGCGTGGATCGCGGGGCGCTTTCGGCGGCTTGCGCAAAGCTGCCATAGACGCCGCGGAACGAATTCACCGGATGCAGCCTGGCGTGTATCCGGCCCTGGATCGAACGCAGGATTCTTCCCGCCGTAAGCGGCTTTCCCCGGAACTGAATCGCTGACACTATCCCGTCTCCTCGAAATGAAATCAGGCACGCATCGTCGAACACCGGGTCGCAAGCGTCAAGTGGCGCCCGCATGCGCGATTCGCGAGGCGTGCCTGGAACAGCAGCGAGAAGCGGAAAACAAATGGAACGGCTGGCGCTCGTCCTGATCAGCTCGATTGCCCTCCTCCTGGCGGCTGCCGGCGCGGCATACTTCGCCCGTGGGTGGCTGTTCAGCAACCTGCCGGCGTCCCTTGTCGATCCCCTACTGCGGGTCGCATTGGGCATTCGCGAACAGCGCGATGTCATGGTGCCGATGCGCGACGGTACGAGGCTGGCCACCAATCTCTACTACCCGACGAGGCTGGCGCCGCCCTACTGCTTTACCCGTCCTGAATTGACGGGTAGAGGCGCTTGAGCTTGAGGCGAGCGTCGGGGGTGGTGAAGCGCCAGTTCACCGGCCGGAGGTCGGCGTTACGGGCCTGTTCCCAGGCGGTCACCTCACGGGTCAAGGTCTCGGGGTCGGGGATGCGCCGATCCAGGCACTGCCGGCTCAAGACGCTCAATTCGATCTCGGCCATATTCAACCAACTGCCGTGTTTGGGGGTGTGATGGATTTCCAGCCGTTCGATCAGCGCGCGGGCCACGGCCGGCTCGAAAGCCTCGTACAGGGCGGCGGGTTTGTGCGTGTTCAGATTGTCCATCACCAGGACGACCTTCTCGGCGTGCGGATAGCGGACCTCCAGCAGGTCACGCACTTCCTTGGCAAAGTCCACGGCGGTGCGCCGTTCGGTCACGGTGACGTGGCGGCGCCCGGCCAGGGGTTCGCCGGTCAGGAACAGATTCGCCGTCCCCCGGCGTTCGTATTCGTAGTCCACCCGTTCGGGCTGACCCGGTTCGACCGGGATCGGGATCCGCGTTTCCGCCACCATCTGCTTGCTGAGCTCGTCCAGGCACACCACCGGTCGGGCCGGGTCGTAGGGCCGGGTATACACCTCCAGCACATCTTCCATGGCGCAGACGAACTCGGCGTTGGCTTGGGGCGGGATCACCCACTGCTTGCGCAACCACGGCTTGAGTTCGTTTTTTTTAACGTCGTCCGCACGCATTCCGGGCTGATCGCGTCGACCACCTCCAGTTCGACCAGCCGGTCGGCCAGCAGCCGCAGGGTCCAGGTCGCCCGCCCTTCCGGGGGCGCGCCGCAGGCCAGCGCGATCAGGTGGGCCTCTTGGGCGCCGTCGAGCTTGCGGTACTGCCGGCCGGTGGGCTTTTTGCGGAACAGCGCCGCCGGGAGGCCTTCCTCCACGAACGCCTGGCGCACCCGGTACACCGTGGAGGCCCCACACTCGACCGCCTCGGCAATCCGCTCGTCGTCCCAGCCCGGCCTGCCGTCGCCGACATCGGCCTTGAGCAAAATGCGGGCATGGAGGATCGTGGACGCCGCCCGTTTCCCGGTGCGGGTCAGCTCCTCCAACTCGGTGCGTTCCTCGGCGGTCAGGCGGACGAGGTATTTGGGTAGCGGCATGATCGGACTCCAGGTCGGGGGGTACCCGCATAGGAAAACCCAGGCGCTACTTGAAGTCAACTCAGGTCGGGTCAAGCACTAGGGTGGATCAGCGTAGCGCATCCGCCACGGATGGCCCCTGGTGGATGCGGCGCAAGCGCCTTATCCACCACATCAATCCATCAATTCAGTCCGGTTGGAGCATTAGGAACCCGCCACCGGGCGATTGACTCGAAGCAGTCGCCCGGCCAGCGACGGCTCCACCTGCAAAGCGGCGTCAACTCGCCGCGCCTGCGCCACGAAATCAGGATCGAAAGTGCAAGCGACGATCCCGGCATGATCGGGATGCGTGGCGTGGAGTCGGATAAAATGCTTGCGATTGAGCGTCAAGATAGCGCGTTGTTGCGCGCGGGCAACCGCCAACACGGCCTCGTCACTCAGCGCTTGACCAGCCTGACCGATATCGCGCAGGGTCAGCACTTCATGCCCCAAACGACGCAACTCGTCCACCACCGGCAGCGGAAAATTCTCGTCGGCCAGCAATCGCGCCATCGTTCAATCGGCCTCGTGCTCGCGGATTTGCTGCTCGATCTCGTCGCGATGCACGCGGAAGTAAGCCCAGGCATTGACCAAATCCTCGGCGTGCAGCGCGGGATAGGCGTGCAACAAATCCGCCTCACTACTACCGAGCCGCCGGGCTTGCACCAAGACCCAGACTGGAATCCGGGTACGGACAATGCAAGGATCGCCGCCGCAGACCCCGGCGACACTCTCGATTCCCGGAAACGCATCGCCCAAGTCACGAACGACCCATTGCAAGAGCTGGGCTTTCTCAGCCCGACTCAGATTGGCAAAAAACTGATGCGCTTCCTGGATGGCGTTCATTGGAATGGCTCCGCTAGTATCGACTACATCCCCCACACGGCAATCGGTCGCCCCCGCACGATTTCCCGCCGCTGAAACAGCTTGTCCTCCCAAGCCTTGCCGGGGGTACGGTCGAAGATCACCAAATGCCCCTCCTCCGCGCCGCAGCGGTCGAGATATTCCCAAGTTTGATCTAAACCGACTGCCAGGGTTTGTTCCAAAGACTTGTGCAATAGCTTGAGTTCGATGACGATTTTTTGAACTTCGACCTCACCCCCAGCCCCTCTCCAAAAGGAAGAGGAGGGCAATTCCTCGCCCTCACGCCCAACCCTTCTCCCAGAGGGAGAGGGCAAAAGCGGCCAAATAATCAGCAAATCCGTCCGCATCCGCCCCAGACCGTATTCCCGCTCGATCCGCCCGCCGCCGTTAACAATCCGTTGCAGAAAGGCTTGCAGCAATAACTGCGGGCCGGCTTCCTTGTACTGAAACCGCTCGACCCAGTGCTCGGAATGTTCGCGGAAGAACTCTTGAAAAGCGGCCAGCAACTTGGACATATCCAACCGGCCATCCGGGGCGATGTACCACTGTGCTTGCTGGCTCATCCCCGATTGAATATTCCAACTCAGTTCTCGCGGGATCACTTCCTGATAAATTTGATTGGCTATTTGAATCCGGCCGTTCACCTGCTGCCGAATCAATCCCAAATCCTGGGTATAAGCGACATCGTCAGAACGAAACTCGACGGCCAGATCGTTGCCCGCCAACAGCGGCTCAATGACTCGCCGCACCCGCTCCTCTTGCAGCTTGTCGGCCAGTTGATCGAGATGGGTATCCCGGCGCAGGATCAGATTTTCCTTGGCTTCATTCACCAACTCCACTGTGATGGATCGCTGCCGATCACGACCCGCTTTCATCTCGAAACACACTTCATAACCTAGCGCATTCACTAGCCAAGGTTGGCCTCTACTCAAATCCCACAACCTATCCAGCGCTTCGGGGGTAAAGATTTGGCCGGTTTCCTTCGTGTGCCGACCATAAAGAAGTTCGATCTCTTCGCGGGTGAAATTACCCAGCCGCAACGACTTGGCCTTGATGTTGAACGCGCTGCCGCCGGTGATGACAGCCTTTTCCCGGCTGGAGTGAATGCGGTAATCCCGCACGTCGCGCACGCCGCACAAAACGATGCTTTGCGGAAAATGACCGGGCCGCTGCGGATAGCCGGACCGCAGTTGCCGCAACACCGAAATGAGCGTATCGCCCACCAGCGCATCGATTTCGTCGATCATCACCACCAGCGGGCGACGATCCTGCGCCGCCCACTGTTTCAACAACTCGCTCAACGCTGTGAAGGGACCACTATCGGCCAAAATGCAGGTACGAACCGTGTTGGGAAAATCATCGTTCAGAACGATGCGCGCCCACGAGCCCAATTCGCTGAGAATCGCCTGCATCGCGCCCGCCACGTCTTCCCGCGCCGCCTGAGCGATTTCCACGTTGACATAGATACAGCGGTATTGGCCGGAGGCATTGAGATAATCCATCAACGCCAGCAGGCAGGAGGTTTTTCCCGTCTGGCGAGGCGCGTGCAACACGAAATATTTCTGCTGCTCGATCAACCGCAGCACTTCATCCAGATCGAAGCGGGTCAGCGGCGGCAGACAATAGTGCAAGTCCGGCTTGATAGGGCCGGCGGTATTAAAAAAGCGCACGAGGGCCGACCTCCAACGGAAACGATTAGGGCTGACCGCTGGTTCGACCGCGCCGGACCAACGCCGCGTCCTTGTCTGGGTCGATCCACCAGGCGTTCAACTGTACGCCCTGCAACGGAATGACCGACGGATAGCCGAACTTGTCCCAATAGGCGATCCGAGCGTAGGGAATATGCCAGTGCGGAATGACCAGGAACTGCCATTGCAGCGCCCGGTCCAGCGCCCGCACCCGCGTCACCAGACTGTCGCGGTCGGGCGCGGCGATCACCAAATCCACCAACTGATCGATGGCCGAATTCTTTAGACCCGCCAAATTGCGACTGCCCGGCTGATCGGCGGCGGCGCTGCTCCAGAAATCCCGCTGTTCGTTGCCGG
>DAIRDI010000215.1:0-5639 GCA_036796235.1 Candidatus Competibacteraceae bacterium
CGGCGAATGCCGCAAGGCCCTGGAATCGCTCGTTGCTGGAGAATCCGCCCAGCAAACCCGCCGCGACCATCACCGTCAGCGCCTGTCGGAACTCGCTAAAGAGCAGGCAACGCTGACCACCGCTCTGGAACGCGACCGCACCGCCTGGAACGCGCATCCGCTCGCGCCGGAACTGACCGCCATCGCGTCCGCCGACCGTTCCGGCTGGCTGACCGACCAGCAGCGACAAATTCGGAACGATTTGGCCACCATCGTTCAGCAGGAGAACGCGCAACGCCAAGCCGCCCAGCAGCGCGACGCCGCCCAGAAAACCCGCGACCAGGCCCAGAAACAGCATTCCGCGGCGCAAACTACCCTGAATACGGCGCAAGCCACATTCGAGCGCACGACCCAGTCCCTGCAAACCGCGCGGGAGCGGCAAACCGACCTCGCCCGGCAACTGGCGGAACGGCTCGACGCGCTGGATGCCGCCTTTTCCGGTCACGACTGGCGGCCGCTCTGGCAAACCGATCCGGCTCGGTTCCACGAACAGCGGCGGGAAAAAGTCGCCCAATGGAACGCGCGGAGCCAACAGACGGAAACGTGGCAAAAACAGATCGATGTCCTTGAAGTCGCCATCAACGGTGATATCGACCAAGCCGCCGAAAAAGCCGCGCACCTCGAACGCGCCGCCGCCGACTTCCAGCGCATCGACGCCGCGCTCCGGGACAAGCGCCAGCGACGACAAACCCTGTTCGACGGGCGCGCGGTGACCGACGTGGAAGCGCAACTCGCCAAGGCTATTGAAGACGCCCGGCGCGCGCTCCAGCAGCAGGAAGACGTCGCGCGGCAGGCCGGGCAGACCCAGGCCAGCGCCGAAACCACCCTAAAAAGCGAACAGAAAACCCTCGACGAACGCCACCAAGCGGTGGAACGGGCCACGGCGGCCTTGGGGCAATGGCTCGCCGATTGCAACGCCCGTCAGCCCGATGCGCTCCTGGACATCCCCGCGCTCCGCGCCCTGCTGGTCCACGACAGCGCCTGGCTAAAACGGGAGCAGGAAGCCCTCAAGGCGCTGGCGGATGCCGTCAGCCGCGCTGAAACCATTCTCAAGGAACGCCGAAAGCAACAGGAAGATCACGAACGACAGCGCGCTAATCTGGACTCCGTGGAAACCGCGCGGGACGCGCACCAAATGATTCTGGCGGATTTAACCGCGGCGCGGAGCCGGGCCACGGAAGCCGAGCTCAACGTGCGCCAGGACGACGAACGCCGCGCCAAAACCGCGTCCCTGCACGCCGACCTTCTCCGGCAGGAAGCGAAAACCCGCCTGTGGGGGCAATTGAACGATTTGATCGGTTCCGCCGACGGCAAGAAATTCCGCAACCATGCCCAGCAGTTCACCCTCGACGTGCTGCTCGGCTACGCCAACCGCCATCTAAACGACCTGTCCCGCCGCTACCGGTTGGAGCGGGTCAAGGACACCCTGGCCCTGATGGTGGTGGATCAGGACATGGGCGACGAAATCCGCTCGGTGCATTCCCTGTCTGGCGGCGAATCCTTCCTGGTCTCGCTGGCGCTGGCGCTCGGTCTGGCCTCGCTGTCCTCCAACCGGGTGCGGGTGGAGTCGCTGTTCATCGACGAAGGCTTCGGCAGTCTCGACGCCGACACCCTGCGGGTGGCGATGGATGCTCTGGACAATTTACAGGCTCAGGGCCGCAAGGTGGGCGTCATCTCCCACGTCCAGGACATGACCGAACGGATCGGGGTGCAGATTCAAGTGCGGCGTCAATCCGGCGGGCAGAGCCGGATCGAAGTCACGCCGCAAGTGAACGGATGAAGGTCGAAGGTTGAAGGATGGATGAAGTTGAACCTGGAGTCGGAGATGGACCGATCATCAACGTCCGAAAACCTGTCCTGCCTCGACCGGCTGCCGCTGTTGCGGCCCTTGAACCTTGAATCTCCCAACGAGCGTCGGCTCTGGCGCGCCTGCGAACTGTGCAGTTTCCTGGAGTATCGGCTCTCGGAGTATCCAGACCCCCGCCTGCTAACGGATCCAATGATCGAGGATTGGGCGCGGCGCGGCCTGACGGCTGGGGAACGGGTCGAGGACCCGACGGGCATGACGCTTTATCGCCCGTTTTGGATCATCGCGGACGGTGAACCGGTCGGCACGGTCGCGGCGATGCTCCAGGACACCGGTTGGGAGCGGCCGTTGCTCGCGATCGCCAGTCTGTACCTGTTTGCCGAGCAACGGCGGCGCGGTCACGCGGGTCGAGTCATGGATGCGCTGGAGCAAGTGGTCGTCGAACTCGACCTGCGTGGTCTGCGGCTCGATACCGACTGGCTCTGGCAACCTGCGGTACGGTTCTATCTGCGGCGTGGATTCTGGGTCATGAACTGGAAGCGGGGGCTGAGCCTCGGCCGATATCGCGACGATCCGGACTATCGGTTGGAAACCCTTCCGGGGCAAATGATGCTGCGCCTGGCGGACCCAAGGGGGCCAGTGATCACCGCCGAACGCGACGGAGAGCGGCTGCGCTGGCGCGAAGACCCGCCAGCCGATGCGGCTGAGGCGGACGACGAGAGGTTGCGCTGGCCGTTGCGCTCCACGTTGTCGCTGCATCTCGCTGTCGCCGGCTGGCCACTGGTGCGCGGACCCGCCGAATGGGCCGACCGCCATCGCTGGTCGGACCTCGGGATGCCGGAGGGACTGGCCTACAAAATCACGCTCTTCGAGGCCCATGCGCGCCGACATGGGTTTCGAGTCGAGACTCCCCGCCTCCCGGGCTTCCGAGTCCCCACGAACCGAGAAACACTTTCAGGTGGCGCGCAGCACCGATGATCGGATCGTAACGCCATATAGCGGTCCCATGCGGTTTGTGGAAATTCTCCTCCTTGGACCAGGAGGGGTGGGACGCAGCGCCGGGGTGGTTCGAAACGGCGATTCCACAACTCGTTTAGGGGCGCTATATAATCATCCAGAATCCGCCAAACAAATGTTTTTTGTACAACCGTTAGCGCGGGCTAACGGCTTGAAAAACCACCCTCACCCTCGCCCCTCTCCCGCTTGCGGGAGAGGGATTCTCGTACAGCCCCCAAGCAGACGGTCCACTTAATCTCATGCGCGCACTCCTCCTGGTGTTGGTGCTGCTGGCGGGATTCCCGGTCACCGCTCAGACTGCTGCCCCATCCCCTGACCTACTGACCCCGGTTCCAGCGCCCTTGCAACCCTGGGCGGACTGGGTACTGCGCGGTTTGCCCCATTTACGGTGTCCGTCGTACTACGACCAGCCTTCCCGCCGCCAGTGCGTCTGGCCGACGGCGCTGGAATTGCGCCTGGACGCCCAGGGCGGCATATTCACTCAACGGGTCCATCACGATGCCGAGCAGTGGTTGATCCTGCCCGGCGACCGGCGCTATTGGCCGCAGGACGTGCGACTGAATGACCGGCCCGTTCCCGTGCTGGAACAGGACGGACGGCCCGCGCTCAAGGCGAAGGCGGGCGATCGAGTGGTCACCGGGCGCTTTGTCTGGAGCGCATTGCCGGAAGCGCTGCCGATTCCGCCCGGCAACGCGCTACTCGACTTGACCGTCGAGGGTCGGCCCCAACCGATGCCACGACTGGAGAAGGACGGCGGGTTGTGGCTGCGCCAGGGGCCCGCCGCGCCGGCCCAGCAGGATGCGCTCGACGTGCAGGTCTTCCGGCTGCTGACCGACGGGATTCCGTTCACGGTCACGACCCGGCTGGAACTGCGCGTCTCCGGCCAGGCGCGCGAGGAACTGCTCGGCCCGGCGCTGCCGCCGGAGTTCCTGCCGCTGGCCCTGGACAGTCCATTGCCGGTCCGGCTGGAAGCCGATGGTCGATTGCGGGTGCGGGTGCGCCCGGGAACCTGGACGCTCAGCCTGACCGCCCGTCACCGGGGACCGTTGGACGCCCTGACGCTGCCCGCCGCCGAAGCCCCCTGGCCCACCCAGGAAATCTGGAGTTTCCAGGCGCAAAATGCCTTGCGGGTCGTTCGCGTCGAAGGGGCGCCAGCCCTCGATCCCGCCCAGACCCATCTGCCCGAGGCCTGGCGTTCCTGGCCGGCCTATCTGCTCCAGCCCGGCGAGACGCTACACTTGATCGCTCGCACCCGGGGGGTCGCCGAACCGGCCCCCGAGCACTTGGTCCTGAACCGTACCTTGTGGCTGGATTTCACGGGCGACGGCTACACCGTCCAGGACCGGCTGAGCGGCTCGCTCGACGCCACGCGCCTGAACGCCGCGCCCGACTTGCAACTGGGCCGGGTCGCGATCGGTGACGAAGACCAGTTCATCACCCAGCAGCCCGGCGTCGCCGGCAGCGGGGTGGAGGTGCGGCAATTGACCCAGTTGCAATTAACCGCGGACAGTCGGCTGGAGCCGGAAACGAGGGATGATCTGCCGGCGGTCGGCTGGCGTATCGCTCCACAACGCATCGACGCGACGCTGAACTTACCGCCCGGCTGGCGGCTGCTGGCGGCCCAGGGACCGGATCAGACCCGCAACGCCTGGTTGTATTCCTGGAACCTGCTGGACCTGTTCATCGTGCTGATCGTGGCGCTGGCCTTCGCCAAACTGTGGAGCATCGGCTGGGGGCTGGTCGCGCTGGCCGGGATGATCCTGGTTTATCACGAAGCCAATGCGCCGTTGTATGTCTGGCTCAATGTGCTGGCGGCCGTTGCGCTGCTGCGAGTGTTGCCGCCGGGCGGGTTTCGCACGCTGACGGAGTTCTATCGCCGGCTGGCGCTGCTGGCGCTGCTGGTGATCGGAGGTCTGTTCGCCGTCCAGCAGGCGCGCATCGCGCTGTATCCTCAACTGGAGCCTTTTGCCCTGGGCCTGGCTTCGTTCGAAACCAGGACCGCCGGTGCGCCGATGGCCCCGAGTCTCGATGGAAAAGCGACCGCCGATCCCAGCTACAGTCGCGCGCCAGCCCTGGAACGGCAAGTTCCGGATCAAGCGTCGCCATGGCTCCAGCAGCAGTACCTGGCGAATATCAAGGTGCAGACCGGACCGGGCGTGCCGGTCTGGAACTGGCAGCAGGCGACGCTGCGCTGGAGCGGGCCGGTGGCGATGGACGAACGGCTGCGACTGTGGTTGTTGCCGCCCTGGGGTACCCGGCTGTTGATGCTGGTCGGGCTGGCGTTGCTGCTGGCGATGGGCGCGCGGGTCTTCGGATCGCCTCGCCCCAGCGCGCCCCCGCACCCTCCACCCGCCCCGCTGGGGGGCAGGGCTGCGGCGGAATCTCCCCCACCTTCTCCACCGGGCGGGCGGGCGGCGGCGTCCGTGGCGTTGCTGCTCCTGATGGGTGGGTTGTTGCTGGGAAGCCCATCGCCGGCTCAGGCGCAGTTTCCCGCGCCGGCACTGCTCGATGAGCTGCGCGATCATCTGGCCAAGCCGCCCGACTGCGCGCGCTGCGGCGACCTGGCGGCGCTAACCCTGACCATCCGGCATGACGATTTGCGGTTGCGGCTGGCGTTGCACGCCCAGGTCGATGTCGCCGTGCCGCTGCCGTTGCCGGATGAGGGGCTGATCCTGCGGACCCTGGAACTGGACGATCGACCGGCGACCCTGTTCCGGGACGGGCAACGACTGTGGCTGCGACTGCCCGCCGGGCGGCATGAACTGACGGTCGTCGC
>DAIRDI010000216.1:0-5638 GCA_036796235.1 Candidatus Competibacteraceae bacterium
GTCGCGCCCTTTTCCAGGATGCAGCCCGCCGCGTTATCCAGGCGGCTGACGCCATCGGCGTCCACGGCATGATTGTTCATGCGCTCTCAGAGGAGGCCAAGGCCTTTGATCTGCGCCTTGGCCTCGAACCATCCCCGCTGGAACCCATGACGCTGATGGTCACGCTCGCCGACCTGAAAGCTAGCATCAGCAACGGGGCCTGATTACCCTCCGATGCTGTAGTGATAAAGCGTTAAATGGCACGCTTTGAACTCCGCTTCAAGCCGCCAGAGGCATAGAAGCGCCAGCCAGAAACCATTGGAGCTCATTTGGAGTTCTTTGGAGTCCATTTGGAGTTCTTTGGAGTTCATTAGGACAAAACCCATCGCGCCCACCTTGCGTGGCCCCTGACTTGAACCAACCCGAGATGCTTGAGGGTTGCCAGATCGTTCTTGATTTCCCATTCGGCAATCCCCTCGCCAAGACCCTTGCGAATCTCCCGCAATGCGAGACCATCTGTAGCGCCACTCAGGCACAGCAACACCCGTTGCTGCCGCTCCGTCACATTCTGTGCCACCCGCTGCGGCGGCACATAGCGCGTGGGGCTGAACCGCACCGTGACGCAGTTGCCCGTCTCGAAGATCTCCGGCCTCGCCAGGCCGGCGCGCACCGTGAGTTCCTCCATCCGGATCGTCCCCCGGCCCCACGCCTCGATAATCCCCCGGCGGTAAAACACCCGCGCGATGAGCGGATTCCACGGCAGCGATTCATGCGGCAGGTAGAGCGCCTCCGGCGTCAGCCCGAAGTGCAGCGTGCCCGTGGACGTGATCTCCAACCGGTCATCGTAAACGCCGAGCGAAATGGAGCCGCCGCCGATGCTGTAGTCGCGGTGGCAGAACGCATTCGCCAGCGCCTCCCGCAGAGCCACCGGCGGGTAGAGCGGATCATCAATGCGCTCGAAGAGATTCGGCTGAATTCGGCCAGCGACAGGAAGGTTCTCCCGTAGAAAACGCTCCGCCTTCAGCAAAAGGTCAAAGGCGTTGCCGTGAAACTGCCGGTTGTCGAGAAACTCCGTTTTGTCTTTCCCTCGGAAGCGCGCCACCCGCAACAGCCCTTGTGGAAGCTCCGCCTCGACCCGCTCCGCCCGGCCAAACAGCACCGTCGCAGCCCGGAGAATCTGCCCGTCCTTCATCAGGCCGAAGCCGCGCAACATCTCCACCGGATCGCGCGTCCCGGGATCATCCGCCCGCCCGCGCCGGATGGATTCCTCCAGCGTCCGCGTGATCTCTACCCCATCCAGATCGGCCAGCGACCAGCCAGCGGCTGGCTGGTTCTCCCACCGCTGATCGCCATGCAGCCGTTCCAGCAGGATGCGGTTGTATTCCTCCCGTGAAAGCTGGCGGCTGGTGTTGCCCACGCGCCGGTAGGCTTGACCGCGGTAACTGTAGTGCTGTCCGCTGCTCGTCTGCGCCGTCACCACCAGAAGCTGCCGTCCCTCCGTGAAATCAACGCGCTCGATACTCGGAAACACCGGCGGCTCGATCTCGCCCAACTCTTGCGCTACTTCCTCGACCGTCCGGTCTGAAACCATCTGGCCGAGCAACCGCCCGTCCGGCTCCACGCCGAAAATCACCCGCCCGCCCCGGTGATTCAGCATCGCACAAATCGTGCGCGCCGCCTCCCGGCGCTCGCCCGTTGTGCGCTTGAGTTCCAGCGTCTCCGACTCGCCGCCACGCACCCAGGATTCGATTTCGGAAAGGGCGATCATACGACCCTCCTTCCAAACATGTCGGCAGTGCTTTCCAAAATGGAAACAACTGCCCGCGCGTGCTCAGGAATGGCCGGGTTCAGCCGCCGGATGGCCTCGTCTTTCTCCCTCTCCCCTTGGGAGAGGGCCGGGGTGAGGGTTGGAGCAACGCAACATTGCTCCCCGACCTGTCCGCTGTAGCCTTGGTGAAGGAGGAACCATTCGAGGGCGGCATCTTCAACGATGGATTCGTTGAGGCTCACGAGTGAAAGCGTTCCTTAATGTAGGCGTTCATTTCGCTGAGTGGAATTTCCTGCGACGAGTTGCCGCTCCGCGCATAAAATTTTTCAACAGAGTGGCCGTTCCTGTCTTTGACTTTCAGGATTATTGGCTCCTTCGCGGTAGATGTCTCGATCTGGCAGACCTCCTTGTCTTCGATGGTGTGGAATTTGATCGCGACCTTGCTGGTCACGAATCCGGCGCCAAATTGCTGATTCAAAAGATTGCGAAGATGCAGCTCGAATTTGTCGCGGTCCCCGCCCCCTAGCGAGTGGTAGTCCCACTCCAGCCCCAAAACTTCACCGTCATCAGCAACACCGACGAGCAGCGTACCCCCTTGCGAATTGGCGAATGCCGCGACCGTTTTCAAGATCACCTCCTCCAACTTCTTGTTCAGCGTGCCGTCCTTCAAATCCCAACGAAGCGTTGATTTGAATTCCAGCTCGTCGCTCTCACCCTCCGCGATCAGATCTTCGAGTGACACTGGAGCGACCGTTTCCTCGGTCGCTGTGATCTTGTCCAGAAAGTCATTCAAGTGCTTCGCGAGCGTCTTTCGACGCTCTTCAAGGAATAGCTCGTAGTTTTCGATCCTCCAGAGCTCCACATCTTCAGGAACGCATTGCAGTTCCAGCGCCTTTGGGAATTTCGCTTTAACGGAAGCGAGGTAGTCTGCGGCATGAGTCGCCGACTTCGTGCGATTGGCGACCTGCGTCAGGATTGCACGGTTGGTAAACTCCTGGGCCAGCGCATACTTGACCCGGTTGCCCTCGCCATAGCCCATCTCCTTCAACTTCGAGTAGGGGAAGATGTGGTCGCGCTCCAGTTGGTATTTGCTACCCATGTTCTTCCGCAGGCTCATTCCTGTGGTGAAGCAGACTGCACCGCGACTCTTGAGATACCAGCGCACCATGCTGAACAGAGGATGTTGGACGGCACGAC
Source organism: Candidatus Competibacteraceae bacterium (assembly GCA_036796235.1). Classification (GTDB taxonomy): domain Bacteria; phylum Pseudomonadota; class Gammaproteobacteria; order Competibacterales; family Competibacteraceae; genus REEE01. Next base: position 2,945 of record DAIRDI010000216.1, read on the forward strand.
CGACAAATTCGGTCGGCAGAATTTCCAGCCGGTTTTCCTCCGTGATGACTTGAAGCAGCGCGTCGAACGGTTGGGGTGACTCGGCCACGGTACGAAGGTCGCGATCCAGCTTCTGCGGCAACTGGCTGACATAGCGGGTGCGCACCTGCGAGTAGAAAAACCATTTCACCATCTTGCGGATTTCCGCGTCGGTGAGGTGTGTTCCGTTCTTGTCGAAGCAGTAAACGATGATCGGGACCAACGCGTAGGGTGAATTGATCTCGTCCGTATGATCCACGAACGCGTTTGCCCTCATTAGGTTGACCACGTAATCGAGCACCTGCTTTTCCAGGCGGTCCCACGCCGCGCGAATCTTGTCCTTGTTCTCGGTGTCGTGCAGCTTCCTCATGTCCGAGCCCATGTGATAGAGGCAGCCGAGCAACACATAGACGATGAAATCCAATTTGAAGATGAAGCCCTCGTTCTTCAGCTCCGCCAGCTTGGACTTGAAGCGGTCGCGGGCTTGCGGCCAGTAGCCGGAAATCTGCGCCAGCGCCAGTTCCGCGTCCGTCAGGGCAACGCCACTGGCATTGACCTTGTAGAAAATATCGATGGCCTCGCGAATGCTGGCCTTTACTGGAATAGTCTGTTCCGGGAACTCGCGCTCCTTGATTAGAGTGATGGCATTGATATTGTCGTTCAGCTTCTTCAGTTCATCCATCGTAAAGCTCCTGCCTGACTCGGCAAACCTAGCCTGGAGGTCGAATGCGCTAACTTTACCTTTGAAGATATCGGTGATGCTCTGCCATGACGGGTTGTTCTCCATTCGGGTCTTCATGTAGTAGGAGAGCTCCAACGTCTCTACATTGACGTAGAGGCCGCGGGTATCGTTCATGATCTCCGGGGCCGTGTAGTAGGGCGGGATGTCACCATTGATGAGCATGTAGAGCGTGGTCACGCGCTGTTGCCCATCCAAAAGCAGGCGTACCGCGCCCATCTTTTTGTCGTATTTGTGTGGTCCCTTCAGTTCGGGCGGGTTCGCGGTCTCCCAAGTCAGCATCGTGCCCGTCGGGTATTCCTTGATAAGCGAATCAATCAATTGTTTTGCGTCATCACGCTTCCAGACGTACTCGCGCTGGAAAGCGGGAACGAACAGTTGGTTCTCGTCGATCTTTTCGAGGATGGTCGAAATCTTCATGGGTGATTGGCGCGTGGTTGGTGATTAAGCGGATACTCTGCTTACGCTCAACTTTCCGCTCAGCAGCTTCGGCGGCAGCGTGTAACGCAGGGTGGCGAGGGTGCGGGATTCGGTGGGATACCAAGCCGTTCAGCAGCACGGACTGGGTTAGTTCGTTGTTTTGGATCCAAAGGACGCGGACGTAATTTGTCGCCACGGCTTCCGGAATCATACTGACATTCCCAGTTTTTCAAGGCGTGTCAACCAGTTGTTGAAATGTGGGCAGGCCCTGCGTATTGCGTCAATGCCAATCTCTTGCAACAGGGCGACCGCGCTGGTCTTGCGAAACCCCATGCCATAACGCTCGAGCCGTTTGCTCGGGTGAGTCTCCTTGCCCTGATTGATGTTTTCCGGGCCGCCGGCCTCACGAGAAGCCTGCTCCATGGTTGCGGCCACCGAAGGCGCACCGAAAAATTCCGCAACTTTGACGGGATTCACAAAATACCAAGCCTCGAATTCGTGGAGCGCGACAAACGGAATGAAGCGGGCAGGGCGTCCCATCGTTGCGGACAATGCCCCCTCGACGTGCCGCACCGCGTCCAATGCCGAGTCGGAGGGGCTGGGCAGCCCAGATAATCCCGGAAAATCATCCGGCAAACCGTAAAAATCCAGCAGGGTCGTCACCCAGGCATCTGAATCCGCCAGCAGCGGCTGCAAGCTGAGTCGCACGTTTGGCCAAAGGTTGCCACCCGTAAATTTCTTCCCGCTGGCCAAGCGCTTGCTGACGACACAGGTGGCTCGGGCAAAAACACCCAACGGCTGAAGGTGAGGCGAAAGGATTTTTTCGACAAACAATTCCTCGGAATCCCCCTCGGCTAGGACCAGCAACCGCGTCATGGCCGGCCCCCAAGCACGTTCTTCTCCCACAGCTCACCGACGCTGAAATTCTCCAGCCATAACCGGTAATCGTCAGCTTTCAACCGCCGGAACACGCTTCCTTTGCCGTCGTGGTCGGCTACGATGACCTGTTCGATCGGAAAATTGTCCAGCAAAGTCACCGACTGGGTCGCCACCAGAACCTGGGTGTGTTCGGAGGCCGCATCCAGCATCTCGGCGAGGAGCCGGATCGCCAGGGGGTGTAAGCCCAGTTCCGGCTCGTCGATCACGATCAGCGTGGGCATGCTCCAACGAGGCTGATTGAGCAAGGTCGTCAGGCTCATGAACCGCAGTGTGCCGTCCGACAGGGAGTCGGCATCGAAATAGGCATCCGTATTCCGCTGCTTCCACACCAGGCGGATCGTCCGTTCGTTGTGGCGCAGGGGCTCCAGCACGAAATCATCGAAATACGGCGCCGCCAGACGGATGGTGGAGACAATCCGGCGATATTCCCCGAGCTGTTTCAGTTTCAGCCAATACAGATAGGCGGCGAGATTCGCGGCGTCTTCACGCAAATAGCGGTTGTCATCAATGTTACAAGTCGATTTCACCGCCGCCGTGGCCGAGGTGTCATGCAGGTGATAGGTCCGCCAGCCTTCGAT
>DAIRDI010000217.1:0-5632 GCA_036796235.1 Candidatus Competibacteraceae bacterium
CCTGGTGATCGATGATGAATTCCTGGGGCATGATATGGAGAATCTTCTGGTCGGCCGGAATCGCCACCACCCGCGCCGCCTCCATCACCCGCTCCACGTCGGCCGGCGTGACCTCCTGATCCTTGATGGCGGTGACGCCATGCGAGTTGAGGCCGCGGATATGGCTGCCGGAGATGCCGGTGTACACCGAGTGAATCCGGCAGCCCGCCATCTGCTCCGCTTCATCGATCGCGCGCTGGATCGACTGGACCGTGGACTCGATGTTGACCACCACCCCCTTCTTCAAGCCTCGCGAGGGATGCGTGCCGATGCCGGCCACTTCAATTCCGCCTTCCAAACCGATTTCGCCGACGATGACCACCACTTTCGAGGTGCCGATATCGAGCCCGACAATCAGGTTCTTGTCTTCTTTTCTGGACATAACCGCTCCATTTCCCGCAATCGTTCAGCCCGCTGTCGGAACCCGAGGTCCCGCTTTCCAGCGCACGGCAAAACCGTTGACATAGCGCAAGTCCACCACCGCGATCCGGTCGATTTCGACGGCCAGCACCCGCGGATAAACCCCCGCCAGCCGCCGCACCCGCTCTTCGAATCGCTCGCGCCCCACGTACACCTCAAGACCGTTGCCGAAGGTCAGCCACCAGGCCCGCCGCTCGTCCTGCACCAGTTTCACCAACTCCAATCCAACCGGATCGAGCAACGCGCGCGCCTCCCGATAAGCCCGAATCACGGTTTTCTCGTGGCCATCCGGGCCGGCCAGCCGCGGCCAGGGACCCGGTTGCCGAACCACGTCCGGCCGGAACCGCCGACCGTTCACGTCCACCATCTCCCCGTCCGCGCCCCAGTAGCCGAACGCGACGCGCTCGCGCAACGCGATGCCCACCGTGTCCGGCCATCCGCGCCGCACCGTGACCTCCTCGACCCAGGGGTTAGCGGCCAGCGTGGCGGACAAGGCGTCCAGATTGGCGATAAAAAAATTCTGACCCAGAAACTCGCCCGCGACGGGCTGCAAGTCAGCCTCGGCCAGGTTGCGCAATTCGCCTTCGATGCGCACCTGACGCAGCGGAAACGCCTCTGGATCATGCAGTTTCTGGCTGCCGGCCCGCACGCCAAAACCGAGCGCGGCCAGCACCAGCACCACGCCCGACCAGCGTAGTCGCGGTCCCCAGATCGCCCGCCGGCGTTCCGCCGCATCCGGGGGATCGCGGTTGATGACCGTGGCTCCCCGGCGCCGTTCGCGTCCGAATCGCATCGTCCCTCCGCTCAACCGGGTGACGCCAGGCTGGTCTCCAGAATGCGCCAGACCAGATCCTCGAAACTCAAGCCGGCCACCCGCGCCGCCATCGGCACCAAACTGTGATCGGTCATGCCAGGGATGGTATTGACTTCGAGCAACCAGGGCTGGTCCTGGGTATCCACCATGAAATCCACCCGCCCCCAACCACGACCATCCACCGCGGTGAAAGCTTGACGGACCAGCTCCCGCAATTCCGTTTCCCGTTCCACCGGCAGGCCGCAGGGACAGAGATAACGGGTATCATCGGCGTGGTACTTGGCCTCGTAGTCGTAAAACTCGCGCGGGGTCTCCAGCCGGATCAGCGGCAACGCCTCGTCCTGCAACCAACCGCCGGTATATTCCTGACCCTGAATCCAGGACTCCACCAGCACCGCCGAATCGCAGGCGGCGGCTCGTTCCCAAGCGGACTGGCATTGCGCCGGCGCGTCGACCCGACTGATGCCGATGCTGGACCCCTCGCGCGCGGGCTTGACCGCCAACGGCAACCCCAATTCGGTCGCGGCGGCCGCCAGTTCGACCGCGCTGGCCACCAGGCGATAGGGAGGCGTCGGCAACCCCTGGCCCAACCACACCTGCTTGGTGCGCAGCTTGTCCATCCCGAGCGCCGAAGCCAGCACTCCACTGCCGGTATAGGGCAATCCCAGGAGATCCAGCGCGCCCTGGATCACCCCATCCTCGCCGCCGCGCCCGTGCAAGATGATGAAAGCCCGGTCGTAACGACCGGTGGCCAGGACGTTCTGAACGGCGCGGTCGGCATCGAGACCGTGCGCATCGACCCCGCGCGCGCGCAGGGCCGCCAGCACCGCCTGGCCGCTCTTGAGCGAAACCGCCCGTTCCGCCGACCAACCGCCCATCAAAACGGCCACCCGACCGAATTCGGCCGGATCGGTGACCTTCTGTCGCTGTCTCTCAGTCGCCATGAAAAATAACCTTTAACTTTTAACCAGTCCTTCACGACCCAATTGCGCCGCCATCGCGCCGATATCGCCCGCCCCCATCAGGAGCAGGAGATCGCCGTCGCGCAGCAGATCCGGCAGTACGGTCGGCAAGTCGGCGGGTTGCTCGACGAAGACCGGATCCACCTTGCCACGGGTCCGGATCGCGCGACTCAGGCTGCGGCCGTCGGCTCCGGGAATCGGTTTTTCTCCGGCCGGATACACATCCAGCAGAATCAGCGTGTCCGCTTCGGACAGGACCTGAGCAAAATCATCGAACAGATCGCGGGTCCGGCTGAAACGATGGGGCTGGAAGGCCAGCACCAGTCGCCGCTCCGGCCACGCGCCGCGCAACGCCGCCAAAACCGCCTGAATTTCGCGCGGATGGTGACCATAGTCATCCATCACGGTGACGCGCCCCCCATCGGGCAAATTCAACTCGCCGTGTTGTTGGAAGCGCCGACCGATCCCCTGGAAATTGCGCAAGGCGCGACAAATCGCGGTTTCCGATACCCCCAACTCGCGCGCCACGACGATAGCCGCCAACGCGTTCAGTACGCTGTGCCGACCGGGCAGGTTCAGGGTGATCGGCAGCGGCGCCTTCAAACCGGGCAGATGGGCCGCGAATCGGGTACGCAATCCTTCCGGCACGATATCGGTCGCGCGGGCGTCGCAATCCTCACCCGTGCCGTAGGTCAACACCGGACGGCTCAGGCGTGGTAACAACGCCCGCAGATGCGGATCGTCGGCGCACAGCACCGCAAGACCATAAAACGGCAGATGGTGCAGAAACTCGACGAAGGTCTCGCGCAAGCGCTCGAAGTCGCCGCCATAAGTCGACAGATGGTCGGCGTCGATGTTGGTCACCACCGCCATCATCGGCTGCAGGAACAGGAACGAGGCATCGCTCTCATCGGCCTCGGCCACCAGAAAACGGCCTGCGCCCAGGCGAGCGTTGGCCCCGGCGCTATTCAACCGGCCCCCGATCACGAAGGTCGGGTCCAGACCACCTTCCGCCAGCAGGCTGGTGATCAGGCTGGTGGTGGTGGTCTTGCCATGGGTGCCGGCCACGGCGACGCCATAGCGAAAGCGCATCAACTCGGCCAACATCTCGGCGCGAGGCACCACGGGAATCCGCGCGGCCCGCGCCGCCGCCACTTCGGGGTTGTCCTCGTCCACCGCGCTGGAAATCACCACCGCATCGCAACCGGTGATATGACCGGCGGCATGGCCGTGCTGGATCGTCGCGCCCAACTGAGTCAGACGCGCGGTGACGGCGCTGGCGCGCAGATCCGAACCGGACACGGCATAGCCCAAGTTCAGCAAGACCTCGGCAATCCCGCTCATGCCCGAGCCGCCGATGCCCACAAAATGCACGTGGCGAATCCGGCGCATATCGCGCCAAGCCTCGGGAATTGCGGTTAACACGGGTTTCTCCATAGCCATTATCTGATTTGCTCGCCCATTACCCTGTCCTGAAATCAATTTGCCTTCAGCCTGTTAGCCTCTCCAGCCGCCTCCAGGCACACCATGGCCACCCGTTCGGCGGCCTCGATCTTCGCCAGGCGTCTCGCCGCCTCGGCCATACGCAACAGCCGGGGACGGTCGCCGAGCAAATCGCGCAAAATCTCCGCCAAACGTTCGGGAGTCAGCTCGACCTGCTGAAACACCAGCGCCGCCTCTCCCCGTTCCAGAAACCGGGCGTTGGCGGTCTGATGGTCGTCCACCGCGAACGGAAACGGCGCCAGCACCGCCCCCACGCCCGCCGCCGCCAATTCAGCGACGGTCAACGCCCCAGCCCGGCACAACACCAGATCGGCCCAGCCATAAGCCTCCGCCATGTCCGCGATGAACGGCGTCAATCGGGCGCTCACCCCCGCTTCTCGATAAGCTTCCGCCGCCGCCTCGTGCAACTTTCCCCCGGCCTGGTGCCACACCTCCGGCCGTTCGTCCGGTTCGAGCAGCGCCAGCGCTTGCGGAACCAACTGGTTCAACGCCCGCGCGCCCTGACTTCCGCCCAGTACCAGCAGCCGCGACCGTCCCTCCCGCCCGGCGAATCGTTCCGCCGGCGGTGGCAGGGCGGCGATCTCCGCGCGCACCGGATTCCCCACGGTTTGCGCCCGCCGCGCCGGCGCGAACGTGCCCGGAAAGGCTTCCAGCACCCGATTGGCCAACCGGGACAGACCACGGTTGGTCAGCCCGGCGATGGCGTTCTGTTCGTGAACGACCAGCGGAATCCGCAGCCATCGGGCCATCGCCCCGCCGGGACCGCTGGCGAACCCGCCCATGCCCAACACCACCCGCGGCCGCAGACGGCGCAGGATCGCGCCCGCCTGAAGCAGCGCCCGGCCCAACATGAACGGCATCCGCAGCTTCTGGCCCAGACCCTTGCCGCGCAGACCGGTCACCTCGATCCACTCCACGGGAATGCCCGCCTGGGGAACCAGCGTCGCTTCCAGGCCGTTTCGAGTCCCCATCCATACCACCGCCGCGCCGCGCGCGCGCAACTGCTCGGCCACCGCCAGCGCCGGGAACACATGGCCGCCGGTCCCGCCCGCCATCACCAGCACCGGGCGCGCCGCGCTCATTCCTCGTGCCCCGACCCGGCGCGGGTTTCCACATCGATTCGCAGCAGCAACGCCAGCGCCACGCACATCACCACCAGGCTGCTGCCGCCATAGCTCATCAGCGGCAGGGTCAGGCCCTTGGTCGGCAACACGCCCATGTTGACGCCGATGTTGAACAGGGCCTGGAGACCAAACAACAGGCCGATGCCGTAAGCCAAATAGGCGGAGAATTCCTTGCCCAGCCGCTCCGCCCGATGGCCGATCTCGAACGCCCGCCACACCAGAATCACGAACAACACAATGACGCTCAGGATGCCGACCAACCCCAATTCCTCGGCCAGCACCGCGAATAGAAAATCGGTGTAGGACTCCGGCAGGTAGAACAGCTTTTGCACGCTGGCGCCCAGCCCGACGCCGAACAGCTCGCCGCGGCCGATGGCGATCAGCGCCTGGGTCAACTGGTAGCCGCTGGCTTGCGCATCCGCCCACGGGTCCAGAAAACCGAGCAGCCGTTCGCGGCGATAGGGCGAGGAGTAAATCAGCGCCGCCATGACCAGGAACGTACCCACTTGCAGGGCTCCAAACTGCCGCAGATTGACCCCGGCCAGAAACACCATGCCCAGCGCGGTCGCCATCAGCACCACCACGCTGCCGAAATCCGGCTCCAGCAACAGCAGCACCGCCAGCACCGCCAGCACCGCCATGGGCCGGAGCAGAGCCAGCGCCGAGGTGCGAAAATCCGCCGTCCGCAGATCCTCGCAATGTCGTTTGAGATAGCCGGCGACGTAGATCAGCGCGAACAGCTTGGCGAGTTCCGACGCCTGGACGTTGAT
>DAIRDI010000218.1:0-5628 GCA_036796235.1 Candidatus Competibacteraceae bacterium
ATCTGCGGCCGCGCCTGCGCGACTGGTTGCAGTGGGGCCGCTGGCGACAACCCGTGCCGCCGCCGTGGAGCGAACAACGCCGCTGGATCTGGCCGACCTACTTCATCGGCCTGGTGTTGTTGCAGATGGCCTTGCTTCAGGCCCCGGCCTGGCTGGACTGGCAAGCGGAGTTGCGCCCGTTGCTGGCGCCGTTTCTGATGCTGTTCGTTTTGTTGCCGCTGGCCTGGGGCGCGGTCCACGGCGGCCTGCCCATCGCGACCCTGATCGTGTGCTGGGTGGCCGGGAGTCTGGCGGTTCTGGTGGCGTGGCAGGGTGTGTCGGAAATGGCGCTGTACTATCAGTGGGTGATGATCGCGGTCGCGCTCATGGGCTTGCTGCTGGGCGCCATCACCGGCGCCCGCGATCAGGCCCTGGACCGGTTTCGCGATCTCAGCCGGATTTCCGACGACCTGCTGTGGGACACCAACGCCGATGGTCGGGTCACCCAACTCAGCGGCAAGCTGGCCTGGGAACTGGCGCCCGGCACCGGTCTGTGGTGGCGGACCAGCGTCTATACCCTCCCGGTGGCGCATCGCAAAACCCTGAGCGCGGCGCTGCGGGCCAGGCGGCCGTTCCGGGAAATCCTGTTCGGCGTGCGCAACCACGCCGGCCAGGTACGCTGGCTACGGGTCAACGGGCTGCCCTACTGGGACGAACTGGACCGTTTCGCCGGCTATCGCGGCGCCGCCACCGACATCACCACGCAATACCAGGCCGAGCGGGTGCTGGCCGACTATGCCGAGCAGTTGCGGCGGGAAGTCGCGGCCCAGACCGCCGAATTGCGCCGGGTCAACCACGATCTCGCCTTCGGCGAGCGTCGTTACCGGACCATGCTGGCCACGGCGCCGGTGGGGGTGGCCGAGGTGGACGTCGCGGGTCGTTGCCAGTATGTCAATTTTCCCTGGTGCATCCTGACCGGCCAGGCCGCGACTGTGGTCTTGGGGCGTTCCTGGCTGGAGGGCGTTCACCCCGACCAGCGCGCCGAGGTGGAAGGCCGGTGGCGCAACCGGGCGAGCCAGCGCGCCGGCGATAGCGAGTTCCAGAGTCTGGCCGATCGGTGGCTGAGCGTGTACTGGTCCACCTTATACGACGATGAAAATGGCGCCATCGCGGGCGCCATCGTGATCCTGAACGATATTACCGACCGCCGGCAACGCGAGCAGGAGCACTGGGAACTGGCCCACTTCGACGCGTTGACCCAACTGCCCAACCGGACGCTGTTCTGGGATCGGCTGGAGCAGGCGCTGCGGCTGGCGGGTCGCCATCGGCATGCGGTGGCGGTGCTGTGGCTCGATCTCGACGGCTTCAAGGCGGTCAACGATACCTTTGGCCACGCCGCCGGCGACGACCTGCTGCGCCAGGTCGGCCAGCGCCTGCAAGGCAATCTGCGCGAGAGCGATACGGCGGCCCGGTTGGGCGGCGACGAATTCGCCGTAGTGCTGGCGACGGTCACCCACGCTCGGGACGCCACGGGCGTGGCGCAAAAGATCATCGACCAGATCCACCAACCTTTCACGCTGCCACAAGGTCCGGCGCAGGTCTCGACCAGCATCGGTATCGCTTTTTATCCCGATCACGCCACCACCGCCAGGGAATTGGCGCATCGCGCCGATCTGGCGATGTACGCCGCCAAGCAGGCCGGGAAAAACGGCTGGCGGTTGTGGAATAACGCTCCGCAGTCGGGTGAGCCGATGTCGTGAGCGGCGTGACGAAAATCACTCGCGAAATTCTTCACGCCGTTGCCCTTGAAAATTTTTACCTGCGCCCCACTTCCCCGTCAACCTCTTGACAGGACCATTTTGCCGGCTATGATTAGCACTCAGCAAAGGCGAGTGCTAACAAAGCAAGCCCCCAACCCCGTGTCACCGAACTTAAAGGAGATTTCATCAATGAATATTCGACCGTTGCATGATCGGGTACTGATCAAGCGTGTTGAGGAAGAAACCAAGAGTCCGGGCGGCATCGTGCTGCCGGGCAGCGCCGCTGAGAAGCCGTCGCGCGGCACCGTGCAAGCGGTAGGTCGCGGCAAGTTGCTGGATAACGGCGACGTGCGGCCTCTGGACGTCAAGGTCGGCGACCACATCTTGTTCGGCAAGTATTCGGGCAGCGAAGTTAAGGTGGACGGCGAAGAGCTGATCATCATGCGCGAAGACGAGATCATGGCCGTCATCGAGTAAGTCAGCGCGTCTCGCTCAGCCGCAATCCCGCATCCGAGCGTTTTAACCCGATTCGAGAGGAATTTCCCCAATGGCAGCAAAAGAAGTCAAGTTCGGTGATGATGCCCGTTCGCGCATGGTGCGCGGCATCAATGTCCTGGCCAACGCCGTCAAGGTGACCCTGGGTCCGCGCGGGCGCAACGTCCTGCTGGACAAAACCTTCGGCGCCCCCACCGTCACCAAGGACGGCGTGTCCGTGGCCAAGGAGATCGAACTGGAAGACAAGTTCGAAAACATGGGCGCGCAGATGGTCAAGGAAGTCGCGTCCAAGACCTCCGACGTGGCCGGCGACGGCACCACCACCGCCACCGTGCTGGCCCAAGCCATCGTCCGCGAGGGCATGAAGGCCATCGCCGCCGGCATGAACCCGATGGACCTGAAGCGCGGCATCGACAAGGCGGTCATCGCCACCGTCGAGGAACTGCGCAAGCTGTCCAAGCCCTGCACCGACGACAAGGCCATCGCTCAGGTCGGCACTATTTCCGCCAACGCCGACGAGGTGATCGGTCAGATTATTGCCGATGCGATGAAGAAAGTCGGCAAGGAAGGCGTGATCACCGTCGAGGAAGGCAAAAGCTTGGAAAACGAGCTGGACGTCGTGGAAGGCATGCAGTTCGACCGCGGCTACATTTCGCCCTACTTCATCAACAACCAGCAGAGCATGAGCGCGGAGCTGGAAGCGCCATACATTCTGCTGTACGACAAGAAGATTTCCAATATCCGCGACATGTTGCCGATCCTGGAAAGCGTTGCTAAGGCCAGCAAGCCGCTGCTGATCGTGGCCGAGGACGTCGAAGGCGAGGCGCTGGCGACCCTGGTGGTCAACACCATTCGCGGCATCGTCAAGGTCGCGGCCGTCAAGGCGCCGGGCTTCGGCGACCGCCGCAAGGCCATGTTGCAGGATATCGCCATCCTGACCGGTGGCCAGGTGATCTCCGATGAAGTCGGCCTGAGCCTGGAGAAGGCCACGCTGGCTGATTTGGGCACGGCCCGCAAGGTCACGGTTGCCAAGGAAAACACCACCATCATCGATGGCGCCGGCAAGACCGATGAGATCAAGGGCCGGGTCGAGCAAGTGCGCCGGCAGATCGAGGAAGCGACTTCCGACTACGACAAGGAGAAGCTGCAGGAGCGCGTCGCCAAGCTGGCCGGCGGTGTGGCCGTCATCAAGGTCGGCGCCGCGACCGAAATCGAGATGAAGGAAAAGAAGGCTCGCGTGGAAGACGCGCTGCATGCCACCCGCGCGGCGGTGGAGGAAGGCGTGGTGGCCGGCGGCGGCGTGGCGCTGATTCGCGCCCTGCAAGCGATCAAGGATCTGAAAGGCGCCAACGAAGATCAGAGCCACGGCATCGCGATCGCCCTGCGCTCGATGGAAGAGCCGCTGCGCCAGATCGTCGCCAACACCGGCGATGAGCCGTCGGTGGTGCTGAACAAGGTTCTGGAAAACAGCGGCAACTACGGTTACAACGCCGCGACCGGCGAGTACGGCGACATGATCGAGATGGGGGTTCTGGACCCGACCAAGGTGACCCGCTTCGCCTTGCAGAACGCCGCGTCCGTGGCCTCGCTACTGATCACCACCGAGGCGATGGTCGCCGAACTGCCCAAGAAGGATGCCGGCGGCGGCATGGGCGGCATGGGCGGCATGGGCGGCATGGGCGGCATGGGCGGCATGGGCGACATGATGTAAGCGTGTAAGCGCGCCAACGCCCGATATTGAAAAAGCCCCGCGTCAGCGGGGCTTTTTTTGTGGGTATGGCAACGAGCTCAACCTTGGGCCACACGCACTCGCAACGCGCGAGCGTAGAGGGGGCGGTTTGCCATGAATGACGGACGCATCCCGGTTTTTCATCACTCGGCGAATTGCGAGCAGCCGGGGGTCAGGGCGGGATTTCCCTCCAAAATACGGGTCAGTGGAATGGGTTGTCCTATGTAGTAGCCCTGCGCATAATCGATATTGTATTCAGCAAGCAGGGAAAAAGTGTTCTCGTCTTCCACATGTTCGGCGATCGTCTGCTTGCCGAATCCTCTCGCGATTTCTGCGATGGCCTTGACCAGAATCTGATCGTCCTCGCGTTCCGCGAGTTTATGGATAAACGAACCATCAATCTTGATGAACTTGAATGGCAGTTTTTTCAAATAATAGAAGGATGAAAATCCGGTTCCGAAGTCATCGAGGGCGAAGTGGCAACCGATGTCGTTGATGGATTCCATAAAGCGGCGTGCGGCGCTGAGATCGGCGACAGCGGCGGTCTCGGTCATCTCGAAAATCAGTTGTCGAGGATCAAGGTGAGTTTCCTGCAAGGTCTGTTTGAGATGGTTGAGCAGATCGGGATTGTTAAATGCGTGGGCGGATAAGTTCACGGTAAAGGTGATCCGCAAGCCCTGCTCCCTGGCGAGTATTTGATAGCGGATGGCTTCGGATATGACCATACGGTCGATCAAATGAATGAGTCCCGATCTTTCCGCGACCTCAATGAACTGCGCGGGGCTGATGATTTCTCCATCGTTACCTTGCATCCTGAGTAAAATTTCGTAATGTGAGATTGTTTGGTCTCGAATGTTGAGGATCGGCTGGGCATAGATTAGAAACCGATCATTCCTCAAAGCGTGTTCCACTCGCTGTTTCCAGAGTACGCGCTCGCTCATGAGTCGCTGGCTCTGGTCTTCGCTCGACAGGAGATGCCATCCACCGCGCCCGCCTTCCTTGACTCGATACATGGCCAGATCGGCTCGGGCCAGGAGATCCTCGATATTGGCGCCGTGCGCCGGAAACAGGGCGATACCGATGCTGGCCGACAATTTATGGACTCTTTCATCCACCTGCAATTCGATTTCGCAGATGTGCGCGAGAATCTTGCGGGTGACTTGAATGGCCTCTTCGGCTGTTGCCTGGTTGAGGATCACCGCGAATTCGTCGCCCCCCAAGCGGCTGATGACATCGACTTCGCGCAGGATGGAGGGCAGCAATTGACCGAGCCTTTGCAATAGACGGTCTCCCGCGTGATGACCGCTGGTGTCGTTGATGTACTTGAATTGATCTAAATCGACAAACAACAAAGCGCCGGAACGGCGATACCGGCTGGCCGCCGCAACCGCGTCCTTCAGCTCCTGAGTAAATCGACGCCGGTTATAAAGACCGGTCAGCGGATCGTGATCGGCTAACCATGCCAGCCGCAATTCGGCCTTTTTCCTGGCGGTGATATCCATGCCCACCGATAAAATTATCGGCCCTCCTTCCGCATCGCCGCGGAGGCGAGAGTGTTGCCAGACGATGTCGAGCGTACCGTGCTCCTTGCAGTTTATATTGCGCTCCTCCTCGACATGTTCCCGAGTCCCAGCCACCAGTTCAGCCAATTGATTTCGAACAGAG
>DAIRDI010000219.1:0-5623 GCA_036796235.1 Candidatus Competibacteraceae bacterium
GAGCCATAGCGCGGCCAGCTGCCGTCGGGTCGCCGTTAACTCCTCTTGTATCTGGCGTTGGTGCGCGCTGGTCTGCTGAAGCTGCTGGCCCGCTCGATCGGCCAAGGTTTGCACCCTCTGGTTCAGCGCCCCCAACTGGTCGGCCATGCCGTCCAGTTGGCCCTGGACGGCTCCCAATCGGCGCATCGTCTCCGCGTCCAGATCGGTGATGAAATCGTACTGCTCCCCATCGCGAATACTGAACTGGGGCAGGTCGGGGACGGGCGGGCGCGGGGGCGAATCGCGCACCGCGATGGCCCGCGTCTCGGGCGCCGGGCGGGCGAGGCCCGGCGCGGTCGCGGCGGCGTCCGGATGAGCCACCTCCGCCATGCGGTTCAGCCCGAGGGATTCGGGTGGAGGCGTCCACCAGGCCGACACTTCAAAGAGGCCGAGCACGCTCGAGAGTTGGCTGAGCCCAAAGAGCATGACGCCCGCCATGACGAGCATCGCCAACCACGGACCGATGGGGTTGGCGTTCCGAACGGGGAGCGGCGGGGCCGCGGGGGGGGCCGGGGCGGCCGTCGGCACGGGCTCATCCAGGGGGGGAATTTCGGCGGCCATGGCGGTTACTCGGCGGGGGCGGGGGGCGACGCGAACACGGGGCTCAACGGCGCGCTTTCGGGAAACAGCGGGGAGCGGTGGGTGGGGTAGGGGGTCCGCGGCGGCGGGGGGGACGACGCCACGGGCGCGACCTCCCGCGGATCGCCGACGGGCGTTACGATCAAGACGCCAATGCCCGTGCCCGCATCCACCGTGATGGTGTTGGGCCGCTGAAAATGCTCCCCGACCGCATCGGCCAGGCGCTCGCCCACCGTGCCCAGCGCTTCGCGGGCGATCTGCCCGTCGTCGATGCCGTCCTTGGGCACGCTGATCACCGTCCCGAGCGGTCCCACCGTGGCGATCCGGTTGCTGTTGCGCACGGCGTTGCCGTAACCCTCGAGGAAACTGGCCGCGATCAACGAACCCCAGCGGGACAGGTAATGATGGTCGACGCCGGTGGCCAGCGCCGTGCGCGCGGTGGCGAGATCGATGGCGTAGGCATCGATGGCGTGGGTCGTTCGATCCGTCGTGGTCAGCGCCTCGAAGGTGACCAGCACCCGTTCCGGGCGACTGCCCGCCACCGGCGGAAAGCGGCGCAGGTTACCCAGTAGAATCGCTCCCCTGAAACGCTCGCCCGTCACCTTGGCCCGCACCGGACCGGGCTCGTCGCTGTTGATGGCGGTTTGCAGAACCGCGTAGAGGATCTCGCCGGGTTGCAGCGCGCCGCTCCGATCCCGAGGCCCGGTCGCCGGGGTCGCCGCGACTCCGAGCCGGTCGCGGGGTCGGGCCTCGGCCCGTTCGCGCTGCCCCCGCACATCCTCGAACGTGACCATGCGGGTCGGCCGCGGATTGAAGCGTTGCTCGCGAAACGCCACCAACTCTTTGGCCTGCGTTTGCATGGCGCGCGCCAGGTCGGCGACCAGACGGTCGGAATCGAGGGGTGGGACAGCCGCCACGGCGGTGGGCGGCGGCGGGTCCGGCCGCCGAGGAACCACCGGGGACTCTGAGGAGCGACTGACCGGGGGCTCCGACCGCAGGGCTTGCAACGTCGGCGGCGTGGGAACCGCGCTGACGCCCCGTTCGTGGGCCGAGTGAGCCCGAGAGGCGTCGGCCAGCCCCTGCAGGCGGTCGTACTCCGGCGTCTGCGGACCTCCGGGAACGGATTCGACCGGCTGCACGCCGGGGGCGCGGGCGCTTCCCGGCGCCGGGAGATCCGGCTCCCAGCGAATCCACAGATAAAATCCCAGCAAGCATCCGAGGACGCCCGCCAGAATCAGCGCCTGTCGGTTGAGCGGCGGCATGGGTTACTCCTGGGCGATCAATTCGGTCATTCGGCCGTTGTAGCTCACCAGCAGCACCGGCACGTACGGGAGCTGGTAAGCGTGCAGTCCGCTCGGCTGGCTGGCCCGCTGGCTGTATTCGGGGCTGTACACTTCCGCCACGGTGCGCAGATAGAGATCGCCGCCCACCCGCCAGGCCATCGCCTCGGGCTCCACACCGCCGATCTCGACGCGGAGGGCCGAAGCCACCGGCGGCAGGCCATCGAGCACGTTCAGTAGCGCCGTCTCGATGCCGCGCGGGCTGACCGCCTGGTACTCCGGTCTGGCGTTCGGGCCGGCCAGCGGCAGCTTGAACTCCTTGCGGGCATCCACCTGCGTCTGCCCCAGCGCCAGGGTCAACACGAGGGGGGTTTCCAAACCCTGCAAGGTCACGACCAGATTGCCCGCGCCGGCGCGAGCCACGGGCTGCACCACCAACACGCTCGGCAGGTCCTCCTTGTTGCCGGTGATCGTGCTGGCCGAGACCGCGAACAGCCCCTCGTTGAACCCTTGATACGCGGTGATGGGCCACGACTTGCCGGTGCGATCGGTGAACACGATGCTGGTGCCGTAGCCTTGGGCGACCCGCACCACCGGCGGGCGCGTCGCATCGATCCGCAGGGCTTCGGCGCTCATGACCGTTTCCGGGGGAGCGTGGGTGGAGGAGAGCGTCTCGGTCATTTCCAGCGAGCGAATCAGGGCTTGCAGCTGCTCGGGCGCGAGCGGCAGCAACTGGTCTTCAGTCTGCTCGAAGGCTTGTTCGCGGGCCTGTTCGCGGCGCGCCTGCCGGCCCGCGCCCGGGGCCGGCGGGGGCCGGTCCAGTCCCGTCGCCGGATCGCCCTCCACAGGCGCGAGCGCTTCGGGGAGCGGCGGGGGAGCGACCGGAGCGGGCGCGTCGCTCTGGGCGCTGGCCGTCAGGCTCAGCAGGGTCAGGATGACGAGCGGTCCAGCGTTCCTCATTCGCGGCGGCCCTCCGGACGGGTGATCAGTTGATGAATGGCGTAACCGCGCGCCAGTTCGTGCGTGGGGATACGCACTACCAACACCTCCACGAGATTCTTTTGCGGCTGGCTGAAGCTGGACGCCCCCTGATAGCGGATCTGCACGGGCGCCTCCACCCGCCAGGCGTAGCGATTGCCCAACACCCCCTGGTTGGTGATGACCGGCGGCGCGGTCGCCACCACTTGCGTCACCAGCCGGCGCTGCTTGACCGCTTCCAGAAGTCCCGCCTCTTCCAGCGCCGCCAGGTGGGTCTTGAAGCCGTGCGCGGTGAACAGTTCGCGCATCAGGGAGAGCTGTTGCCGGTCGTGCACGTAATCCAGGGTGTACGCCTGAGTGACCGCTTTCGCGACCCAAGTCAGCAACACTTCTTGCGGCACGTACGGCTCGCTGATCGGAATCATTGGGATCAAGCGGCCGTCGGCGGTGGTGGCGAAATACTCCGGAGACGGCGGATGCAGGGCCGACCACAGATGCCCGCCGGCGCTCGCCAGCAGCGCGACGCCCAACACCCCGTTGGCGAGCAACGACCAGTGCAGCTTGCGCCGGTGATCGTCCAGCAGGTTGTGGACGGGCGCGACCCCACGGAGGCCGCCGGCCGGTGGGGGCGCGGTCGCCTCGGGAACGGAAACGGCATCGGCCATGGTGGACCTCCGGTGATTTTGTGCTATCCTTTATCTAAAAACATTTGTTATAAATATAATATAATTTAATTGACCGTACAGAATTAATTTTGGCGAGAGCGGCTGACATGGTTCATGAAGACTACGCGCGGGGCCTGGCGGCGTTACAGCGCCTCCCCCAGGCGGCGCGCTGCGAGGGACGGGCCGAGGCGTGGTTGACCGCGCTGTTCGAGCGGGAGGCGCGCGGGGAGTTGGGGAGCGGGTTGAGCCTGGCCCAGCATCTGCGCCGCTTGGCGGGTTTTGGCGCCAGCGAGATCGGGGTCCTGGTCGCCGAGCGGCGAGGACAGTATCAACCCTTCGCCACCGCCCGCGAGGTGGTGGCCCGCAAGCTGTTATGGGCCGAACCCCCGCCCGACAACCCGCACCTGCGCCGGGGCACGACCCTGGAACCGCTGGTTCGCGGCGAGTTTCTGCGACTGAGCGGCGCCACCCGGCGCCCCGATTTAGCCCGACGGGTCGAAGGGGCGGCGGCGCCCTGGCCCTGGATGCAGGCCACCCCGGATGACCTCATCGTCCTCCAGGGCCGGCTCGGGGTGGTCGATTACAAAGCACCCGCCGCGCCGCTGCGGGACGTGTCCCTGGAATACGCCTGTCAGCTGCATCAGATCGGCCTGCTGGCCCGAGCCGTCGGCTTGTCCGTGACCTTCCGGGCGCTGGTCGCTTGGAACTCCGAGACCTGGTCGCCCGAGGTGTTGCCCTGTCCGCACGATCCCGTCCTGGAGCAGGAACTGGTCGCGGCGGGCGATCATTACTGGAACGCGCACGTGCTGGCCGGCGAGCTTCCGCCGTGGCCGGCCGTCGAACGGCTCGACCTGGCCTTGGCCGATCTGCCCCAAGAGGCCAAGAGCGAGATCGAGGCGCTGGCCACCCGCTGGCTGCGCCTGGACATCCTCGCCAAGGAAGCGCACGCGATGGGCGAGGAGACTCGCGCGGGTTTGGTCGAGCGCTGTCGCGCCCTCGGTCTGGGGCAAAACGTGGCCAGCGGCGCGGTCAAGATCACCCCCAAACCGACGTGGGATCGCGAAGCCATCGAGGCCCGCTTGCCGGACGCGCAACGCGCCGCGTTCGCCCGCCCGCAGTGGGACCTCGATACCCTGCTCCAGCAAGTCCGGGACCTGGGCGGCGATCCCGAGCGCGCCCGAATCACCGGCGGCCCCTTGGAGTTGGAAGCCGCCGCTCGCTGGCTCGTCGCCGAGCGCGGCCTACCCGAGGCGCGCCTGCGACTCACCGAATACCGCGCCACGCTATCGCGCCGCCAAGCCGATCAACCGCGCCTGCAACCCATTCGCGCGGACGCGGGGACCGCCGTTTTTCAGTTTGGCGCCACCCCCTGACGCTCTCGATTCCGGTCGCCGCCCCGGCCTCATTTCACAGGAGTCTATGTTTTGAATAATACAAATTCTCTTGAAGAGCTTCGCGCTCGCACGCACGCCGCCACCCTCGGCGCCACCGCCAAGCCGCCGCGCGCCCATCAGTCCTGTGAGATCGTGGCGCGGCTGGAAGCCGTGCCGGTGACGGAGAACGGGCAATTGAACTTCCGGGCGACCGCTCTGTTCGACGGTCCGCATACCCCGGCCGGGCAGATGGATACCTATGTCGTGCGCCCGGACCGGGTGCGCGAGTGTCTGGAGAATCTGAACAAAGGCGCGGGCGCGCAACCGGGTTCGGTGCTGGTGTTCGGTAACGCCTGGCGGGATCAGCAAACGGATACCGTCAGCATCGGTTGGGTCACCACCGCGCTGTCGGCGCAAAAGGCCCAAGCCGGCCTGAACGGCCACCAGCACCGGCGCGTGGTGGCGGTGTATGCCCAAATGCCGGTGTTGGAGTTCACCAATGCCCGCCCGGAAGCCGGCGAGCCGACCCGCATCCGCTGGGCGTTGGGCCTGGATCACCTGGAGGCGCGGGTCAATACCGGTCGGGAGTGGCGCCCCGTCACCTTCGACCGGCCGTGGTTGACGGCGAAGCTGGAAGCCGCCTGGGAAGCCCGGCAACAAGAGAGCGTGCAGATCAATCTGCGCCTGCCCGTGCTGTATCCCGACCAAG